>CANJQC010000064.1 GCA_947476295.1 Planctomycetaceae bacterium
CCGTCACCACGCCCATGGCCTTCACGGCCCGGAGGCCCATCGCCGCGACCAAGACCATCACGTCTCGGAGGCCCGTCGCCGCGACCAGCCCCTTCACGTCCTGGAGGACGATCACCACGCCCCCTGCCTGGGCCGCCCTCTGGATGAGGCGGACGCATTTCATCATCGGTCAGCTTGCCGTCTCCGTTCTTATCAAGTGTCAGTAAAGAGGCTGTCGCTGCCTGCAATTCTTCAGCGGAAATCTCACGATCACCATCCTTATCCAGTGCGGCCACAAGGGGATTCGGCAGCGGTGGACGGCCGTGCTCGCTAGGTCCGCGTTCACCTCGTCGGCCTTCCGGTGGAGGACCGTCGGGACGATCACCACCCGGCGGACGTTCGTCCTGCGGTGGCTGAGCCAACACTGTCATTGTTGCAGAAACACCCAACAGAGCCAGCACAGCGCTGGCCAACAGAAACTTTTTCATGGTACTCACCTTTCATAAAGGAAACGGAACTTAATTGCTCTCAAACACAACCCGCGACAGATTGGCCGGCCCAAACTTGACATGACAATCCATCAGGACGCCCACTATGGCATCCACTGAAATCTGAATATCGACCCACAAGGTGTTACCTTGTGGGTGTTACGAAACAATTTTTTTCTTCGGATAATGGTCCATCGAGCCACCTGAAAGCGGCAGGCGAACGAGAAACGTTGAACCCTCACCAACTGTTGATTCACACGAAATGCTGCCACCGTGCGATTCAACCAGACTTTTGCAGATCGACAACCCAAGACCGCTGCCGCCATGTCTTCGCGAACGTCCGGTATCGACGCGATAGAACCGTTCGAACAGATGCTGCAGATGCTCAGCTGCAACACCACAACCGCTGTCACGAATCGATAACACGGCGTCAGCGCCCTCGATTCGAACCTCGACAAAAATTCTTCCGCCCGGCGGCGTATGCTGAATGCCGTTGTCAATCAGATTGACCGGAACCTGCATCAGAAATCGAATGTCAGCATTAACCTCGACAGCGATCTCCGGCGCTGCACATTCCAGATAGATTCCTGCGGATACGGCCTTTTCCTGCAATTGGGCGACAGCTTTTTCAGCAACGCTCCGCAGATCGATTGTTTCTCGCTGCAGCTCGGTGTGATCGGCATCGGTGCGAGCCAACAACAGCAGTCCATCGACAAGAGACCGCATCCGTTCCGAAGATCGCAGACATGTTTCAAGTGTCTGCTGGTACGACTCAACCGACCGTGGCTGCGACAACGCAAGTTCCATTTGTGATTGAATCACTGCCAGCGGGGTTCGCAATTCATGTGACGCATCGGCGGTGAATTGAGTCAGGCGAGCGAATGATGTTTCAAGGCGTTCGAAGGTACAATTCAGGACTGACGCCAGTTGAACGAGTTCCTGATCGAGTCGGCTGGTATCGATCCTGCGGTCGAGATTCGCTGCAGAAATCTGTGCGGCCGTTTCAGAAATCAATTGAATCGGCTGCACCATGCGACCCGAAATCCACCAACCTCCAACAATACCAATCAACAACGTCCCGAGGGCCATTCCGGCAATCTGGAATCCAAATCGATGCAGTTTTACCATGTCGTTTTTCATTGAACGGCGAACCAGAATTGTCGCCTCATGTGGTCCCTTCATTGCGGCGTCGATATAACCATTTCCTCGGATGACTCGTGGAGGATGATCGACACCTGTCGGCTTCGTCATTTCCGAACCACGATCTACTAGCGCCCCATCGCTGCGAGCCAGCACTGAACCATCACGCCGCCAGACAGTAAATTCCATTCGATCAATCGGCGGTCGCCCTTCACCATCCTCGGAAAACGGTTCTGGTGGGCGGCCAAGATTCATTGGTCCCATACGACCGCCGGGGCCCATCTGAGAACCGGGTCCACGATTACCAGGTCCACGATTACCAGGTGGTGGACCCATCCCCGGCCTTCGATCGCCGGGTGGTCGAAACTGGAATTCTGGTGGCAGTGGCCCCACACTGAAGTCAGATGGAAACTGATCACCACCCCGATCACCCGGTGGATTCAGAGGTCCCGCGTCGCGCATCGAGCCACCGTCACGGTTCGGGCCGGGCCGCACGCCACGAAGGCTGACATCCAGATACTGGGCCGTCGATACGACCTGCAGCGTCGCTCGTTCATTCACATCGCGATCCGCTCGCCAATACACAAGGCAGCCAAACACGACAATCGACAACGCATACACCGCGCCGTACCACCATTGCAGTCTACTGCGGATAGACCTAATCATGGAGGATATACCCCTGTCCGCGGCGTGTTGTGATAAAATCTTTCCCCAGTTTGCGCCTGAGATTCGAGACGTGGACATCGACCAGATTGGACAGACTGTCATCACTTTCGTCGAATAGTTTTTCGTAGATCTGAGTCCGTGTCACGACTTGTCCGCGATGCAGCGCCAGTAGTTCCAGCAGTGAAAACTCACGAGGAGTCAGCATCACCAGCGTTTCACCGCGAATCACCGTTTTGGCTTTGGTGTCTACCGTCAGCTCACCCACCTGAATCTGTGACGACGCTAGTCCCAGCGAACGCCGAATGAGCGCCCGAAGTCGCGCCTTCAGTTCGACCAGATGGAACGGCTTAGCCAGATAATCATCCGCACCGCCATCAAGTCCACGAACGCGATCGTTGATGCCATCTCGAGCAGTCAGAATCAGCACCGGAGTCTTATGCGTCTTTCGCAATTGTTCCAGAACCTGCCAGCCAGTTAGTTTCGGCATGAGCAGATCCAGCACAATCGCGTCGTACTCCCAACTTGTTGCTTTGTACAAACCTTCCTGCCCGTCCGGAGCTTCGTCAACGGCGTAACCGTCCTCCCGCAGGACCTGAGCGATCGTGCGGAGTAAGTCGGGTTCGTCTTCTACAACCAAGACACGCATGGCGAATAATTTCACGGTGAGGCTTGACTCTACGTCAACTTGGCGAGATGACACATACTGCCCGCCAGTTAACGGTCATTTTACACACCTGTACCTGAAGACACCGTGAAGGCGTGACGATTTTTTCCGCGTGAAAAATTACAGGAGGTTCGGCCTTGCCTGAACACGACCGTAACAGTTTCATGGCGATGTTGCTGTTCAATCCTTTCCTGAGTCATGAAGACGGCATTATGGCGACACCTCAGCAGGTCTCTGGTTTCGCTGTCGCAGTTCTGCAAAGGCTTTCTGAAATGTGATGGCATCATATTTGGCGATCGGCGGAAGAACCGTTTTCAAATCCACTTCTTTGACGGGCCTTTTTTTGCGGCTCCCGGAATTTGATGTTCTTCCTGTCGCCCATCTTTGCGGGACAATACGAACATTTCCCTTACGGAAGTCAGTTCTTCACTGATCAGCGGACTTGTTGCTCCTTTTTCAACGAGGGGTTCGAGTTCCTGCTGCACCACGGTAAAGGCCCACACTAACTGTCGAGCAGAATCGTAGTCCAGCCTTGCGGTCGCGGCCATTTCCGCAATCTGCTCCAGAATGGCTGTCCCGTCAGTAATTGTCAGCTCCTTCAGTTGGACTTTGCCGGCTGGGCAGTTTCTTCAGGCGCTCCACGAAATACCAACACCGAGCTGCTCCGCGACTGCATCCGTTTCAATCCTTACGGTCGCCACAGTCGATAAATCTCTGAGAATCGGTGCCACTCGTGCTCAGGGGAAATTCGATGCTGATCCCGGAAAAGACGACTATTGGTGTAAAGATTTTCCTCTTTGCCGGCTTGATTCTCGGGGTTGCTACAACGCCGGCGGTGGCGCAATTTGGGCCCATGCTTTCGGCGACTGGGCCAATTAACCGTTCCATGGGGGGCGCATCGACGGCAGCGCCGCTGTCCGCGAGCGGTGCGTTGCTTTGGAACCCAGCCACTCTCTCGGGACTGGACGGCCCGCAACTCGACATTGGTGCCGAGCTTCTGTTCCCGCAGACGAGCCTCTCGTCCAGCGTTCCTGCGAATACGTTCGGCCCGGGATTTCCTCCGGTCAATATGGCTGGCAGAACAGACAACGAAGACTCGGTTTTTGCACTGCCAACAATGGCATTGTCATATCGGCCGGAAGAGTCACCTTTCACCTACGGCATGGGAATATTCGCAGTCGCTGGCTTTGGCCTGAACTACGCAGGAAGCAACACAAATCCGGTGCTGACCGCACCAGCGCCGAATGGGCTGGGCTTTGGACCAATTTTCTCACAATACCAAGCTTTGCAAATCGCTCCGGCCCTAGTCTATGACGTGAATGATCAGCTCTCCGTATCCGTCAGCCCCCTGCTTGATATCGGCACGCTGCAACTCGATCCAGCGGTCATTGCGGCACCAGACGATGCTAACGGTGATGGGTTCGCGACCTATCCACCCGGTATGCATTCTCGGAATGCCTGGGGCGCCGGCTTCAACTTAGGGGCTTATTACAGGGCTGGCGACTGGGGTTTTGGTTCGGCTTACAAAAGTCCACAATGGTTCCAGTCGTACCGTTTCAATACAAGCAACGAACTCGGCCAGCCTCGCACCGCCGATTTCAATTTGAATCTGCCTGCCATCATTTCAGTGGGGACATCCTGGAAGGGCATCGACCGCCTGCTGCTGGCTGCGGACTTGCGGTATCTCGACTTCGATAACACTGCTGGATTTGGCGAATCCGGCTTCGCTCCGTCAGGAGCGCTCAACGGTGTCGGCTACCAAAGCATCTTCGCCCTTGCGCTGGGTGCTCAGTACCAGTTGACCGAGGCGATGTCTACGCGAGTTGGTTATAGCTGGAGCGAGAACCCGATCCCCTCGAGTCAGACCGCAGTCAACGTTGCGTCACCGCTCACGATACAGCATATGTTGTCCGCTGGAGCGTCGTATCAGGTGACCGATGCATTCTCGCTGTCACTGGCCTACTCGCATGCCTTCGAGAATTCGATCAGTGGTCCGATCGTACTGCCCACCGGAGCAGTCCCCGGAACCTCGATCCAGAGTTCGACTGCTGCCGACATGATAGTCGTCGGTGCGACGGTCAAATTCGGGGGATGTAAACGCCGCGAATCCTGTGGCTGCGGCGATCTTCAGTGAGCTTGACATGCGATTTCAAGTCCAGCATGAAGTGGTCTCGAGCTGGACAGGCGAATGAAGACAGAGAAACGATCGTTCAGGAAACCAATGGTTCTTAACACCGTGTCCTGAGACTTGGGTTGCCGGCAAAGTTCGCGCCAAGTTTATCTGTGGTCAAAAGTATCTGCCCGTCACATTCCTGCCTCGCTTTTCGCAACACTTCCTGCTTCCTGCTTTTCCGTGGAGTTTTGGGCTGGTGGGATTGTTGACGATTTTTGAATCCCGCTGGCGGAGCGACGGGTCTGCAGGATTTGTTTCTCAGGTACCGAGCTGGAAAAGAATGCGTGGCAAAGAATAAAGAACTTCCAGTTGGCTCAATCTGGGGAAACTGCCATCATCGCGATTTATCCTCGGTACTTCAGTTCGTGACTTTTGTGCCTTTCGTGGACCCCCAGCGTTGAGTCGGCTCATCCGGGCTTTTTGTCCACGAAAGACACCAAAAGCACGAAAATGGACAAGCCCTTTGAACGCAAATCGCAACATTCGGACTGGAGCGGGATGTTTGGAACAGAAAGCCGCAAAGGACGCGAAGAGGCCGCGTGAGTTTGAGGACAGGTGTTTGGGCCTCTCCGCTCATCGTCATCGGAACACAAGATTTCTCTGCACCACACACATCCCGCTTGCGTCGGAATCATCGCCTCGATGGCGGGTTCAGCATCGCCTGTAGGCGAGCATGGGCATTGAGATGGCCGTTCGCCAGATGAATGGCGGCTTCGTAGTGCGATTTCGCTTCCTGCAATTGCCCCAACTCTTCATACGCCAAACCCGCGTTGTAATGTGTCGAGCTGGCATTGTCGTCCAGCGACAGCGATTTTTGATACAGCGCGATGGCTTCCGAAAAGCGACTCTGTTCGGCAATCACTAAACCCAGATTGTTGTAGATCACGGCTGAATCTGGATTCAGTTTGACAGCCGCAGACAGGTGCTGTTCTGCTTCCTGCAATTGCCCTCGCGTTGCGAGGGCAATTCCCAGTCTGACTCGGGCTTCCGCCAGACCGGGATCGAGCTTAACTGCCGTGTTCAGGTGCTGGATGCCTAACTCCAGCCGACACCTCAATGCATAGGCACACCGATCATGTCCATTTCCACGTTTCTCGCAATTCATCGTTCACAACAGCACCTGCCGGCCATTGATTCCGAGACAGTTTGATGACACAGTCTGCCGATTCGATTGCCATGCTCTGTATCGACAATCTATCGATGCCAGCAAGGTGCGGACTGAGGACAACATTGTTGAACTGGAAGAGTGGATTGTCGGCTTTCGCAGGTTCCTGCTCAAAGACATCCAAACCAGCGCCGGAGAGGTGACCGGACGTCAGAGCTTCAATCAGGTCCGCCTCGACGACCACGCCACCTCGAGCCGTGTTGATCAGCACGCTTCCCGGTTTCATTTTTGCAAAGACGTTGCGATTGAAGAGACCTTTCGTTTCGGCATTCAGCGGGCAGTGAATCGACACGTAGTCACTGCGGGAAAGGAGCGTGTCAAACTCGACCAGTTCGACACCGAGTTGACGGACGAAATTCTGGTCCGGATACATTTCTGTGGCCAGAACCGTCATACCTATCGCTCGAGCCAGAATCGCCGTACTCCGACCGATTCGACCAAGCCCCATGATCCCAAGCGTCTTTCCCCGAACAGGCTCAGTCAGATTCCGGGCCCATTCTCCTGAGCGAACACGAGCGTCGTTTTGCACAATTCCTTTAGCGACCGCAAACAGCAAGGCAAACGTGGTTTCTGCCACAGACTGATGATTCGCGGTTGGTGTGATGGTGACGAGAATCCCTCTCTTTGTTGCAGAGGGAACATCGATACGATCATAGCCGACGCCGCTTCGCGCGATCACTTTAAGTTTTGGTAGCCCCGCGATGACATCGGGTGTGAAGTACTCACCCCCTGAAATCACGGCATCTGCGTTCCTGAGCACTCGAATCGTTTCCGCCGGACCACACAGGCCGCGTGTGAACGTGGTGTCTTCCGGGGTTTGTATCGTAAACCCAGCCTCTTCGAACATTTGAACCCACGGTCCCCGGACTCCAATCATAGCTTCCGGCGTAATCATCACTATTGGCATCGTCCGTCTTTCCTTCCATAAGAATGCTATTGTTTGTTTCAATCAACACGGTCGAACCGATAGATCCCTTTTCCGTCGATCGTTTCAATCGTGTAATACACTTCGCCGGCTTCATCTTCCCCAAACGCGAGTACCGGAAATCCGGTTGTGGCGATGCCCATATTTTGAGTGACTTTGCCGACCGCCTCGTCGAACTTCAGCGCCCAGATTTTACCGCTGATGAAGTCCGCGTAAAGATACAATCCCTGCAGTTCGGGCAGTCGCGAGCCGCGGTAGACAAACCCGCCGGTGATGGACTTGCCAATCTGATGGTCGTATTCCCAGATCGGGGCGATCGGTGGGTCAACGGGTTCCAGCGACTTGTTATTAAACGGATAAGACGCTTCGCGAATGCTCCAGCCGTAGTTGCCGCCGCGTTTTACAATGTTGACTTCCTCCCAGAAATCCTGCCCGACATCGGCAGCCCAGAGATCTCCGGTCTTGCGATCGACGGTCAGTCTCCAGATGTTACGGAAACCGTAAGCAAAGATCTCAGGCTGGGCACCCTCCCGCTGAATGAACGGGTTGTCTGCCGGAATCGCATAGTTTTTATCGTCTTGTCGGCGATCGACGTCGATGCGGAGCAGAGAGCCCATCCATGTCTTTATGTTCTGGCCGTGGCCCAGCGGATCGTTGCGGCCGCCACCGTCTCCAAGGGCAATGTACAGATAACCGTCGTGCCCGAACGCAATCGAACCACCGTTGTGGTTCGAAAACGGTTGAGGAATCTTCATGACAATCTGTTCGCTGTCCGGGTCCGCTCGATTCGGATCCTTCGCAGATACGTTAAAGCGAGACACAATCGACATCTGCGGTTCTGCGGCCGAACTGTAATAGACATAAAACTGGCCGTTCTTTTTGTAGTTCGGATGAAGCGCCAGCCCCAGCAACCCTTCTTCATTGTCCTTTTTCCAGTCCTGAACACGATCACGGATATCCAGAAACAGAGTCGCCAGTTGAGCCTGTGGATCATTGGGGAAGACATAGATGGTACCCCGCTGCGTGGCTACAAAGTTTCGGTTACTGCCATCACCGGCATGAGTCAACACAAGCGGCCTGAGAGTCGTGATCTTTCCATTTTCGTCTGCACCGTCGAAGCCTTCCCATTTTAAATCTGGAAAAGCGACTACACCTTTTATGGGCAACAGGCCATCGACCGGATCTGCGACTCCGCCATCATCCGACAGAACACGAACCTTGATATTCCGAAAGGCCACCGGATTGCCATGATCCTGCAAACAGATGTGCCCTTTCTTTGCTTTGCCAAACTGAGGAAACGCCGCGAACTTGCTGGCGGCAACACGCTTATCCCACTCCTCGTCCCCTTTGTGGAAGTAGTAGTAGCTGACGCCGTTGATGGCGACTTCACATTGCCGGGGCGAGATTCGCAGGTAGACGTGATTCCATTGCCCGGCCGGGCGTGTGGCATCGTCCATATCGATGCCTTTGAATCCGACCTGGTTTTCAAACTGTGTGGCCCATTCTGGTTTGACAGGTTTGTAAAGCTGATACAGCCACCCGGATTTCTGCGGATCAGAGCCATCCACATTGTCCTGAATCTGCACTTCGGGCCCGGATAGCCCGGGTTGTGAATCGTCTTCGGTCACATGGAACATGATCCCGCTGTTGCCACCCTTTGAGATACAATATTCCAGTGACAGTTCAAAATTTTTGAACTGTTCGGTGGTGACAATATCACCGGCGTTATTGCTGACACGGTCAAGTATACCGTCTGTCACGGCCCAGCCGTCGCCCATCTGCCTTGCGCGATAACTGCGCCATCCGTCAGTGGTCTTGCCGTCGAACAGAAGTTTCCATCCTCCGCGTTTTTCTGCTTCGGTCAGGCTGTTTAGCGTCTCGTCGGCGATGCAGATTGTCCCCGATTTTAAGATCAGGACCGATGACACTAGGGCCATGATGAGTCGGGTCGAAAGATTCATCGATTATGCTTTATTGCAGGTGTGTGTGAGGGAGAAAAATTCGGGTACGGGAAGTGTATTGTAATTGGAGCACTCCAATTTGTCCTCTCTTCCCCAAAGTTTGTCGGACCAAAGTTTTTTGCCTTCGCGCGGCCACTCGTAAAATACGTTTAACCCGATGCTGCAGGCGAGGAGTCCATTGAAAGCAGCCTCGCCTTTAGCTTTTGAAGTTGCGCATTTTGTTAGGGCTGGAAGCCCGATACATAGTCTGCCGGTGGCTCACGCCACCGGCATTGGATATGTCGGCCGTCCGGGCCTGAATCGCGCAACTTCAAAACCTGCGTCATCGGACCAAACGGAAAAACAACCCCATTTCCCAGTGATTAGCCAAGGCATTGAATTAAAACGCCCGCTGAATATTTCCAATCCCATCATCGGTGTATGGCAACCATAGCAAGGCGATTCGATCGATGGCGGTGTCGGTCTTGCGGGGCGAAATTTCCATGCTGTCGAATTTCATCAGGTCAGTATCCAGTTGATCGGCAATCTGCTGCACTTCGGCTTCCACTGTCGTATGGAGTTCTTCACGTTCGTGCAGCAAGGCTGCGTATTGCTCTTCGGCCGCACGGATGTCACCGGCTTCTGATGCCATTCCAGATGCGGATTTGATCACTGATCCGGCACGATTGAGGTTCGTCACGCTGCCGATTTTACGACCGAACAATGCTCCCAGAACACTGGTACCGAAATTGACGGCTGTAGAAAGAGTCTTTGATGACTTCTGAGATTTTTCTTTTTCAATTTTCTGTTCCGCTCGGCGAATTTTGTCGTCCAGCGTGGTCAACTTCGTTGCGTACTTACGTCGCAGTTTTTCAATCAGGCGATCTCGTTCTTCACGCGCACTCATTCGCAACCGGATGCGAAAATCGGATTCTGATTCACCTGGCTCCGAGGTTTGCTTCAGTTCCTCACATGTGAACACGGAGAGCTTTCGGTCGCGATACAGATGATTTTTTAATGCCGTCGTCCAGCTTGTGTACGACTTCTTCAGTGTCACCTCTGCTGGCAAGTCTCGATAATCTGCGTCGGGGAATTCGGGATCGGTCAGGATCTGTGGCAAGTCAGATTCCTCCCATTCGTCAGATTCTATCCACGGATCGGCGGGCACAGAATCGGCAGCGAGCCGAATAAGCGTCACCGGATCCCACAGATCGATTCCGTTCTTTGCATCGATAAAATGCACTCGCGACTGACTGAGCAACGACGGTCTGTAGACGACTCGCGTGACATGCATGCTTACGGGGAGAAAATATTCAGCAATCCCCGGCGGCAGAACAGGCCGCGCAGGTTGACTTGGTAATTCCGCCTGTGGAGCGGCAAAACGCTGTGCGGTGGCGACAGCTGCGACCGCCCCGGTACCCGTTGAGGCCGGATCTAACGTCTTGAACGGAGCCATGAGCACTTCGATCTGCTGGCGACTCACGGGGCCGCGAAGATACGACAACGCCCAGCGACTGCGAAACACCGTCGGCCCGTCTTCATGCACATTGTTCATCAGGAACGCGCGACTTTCCAAGCCCGCCAATATTTGTTCCATTGCCTGACGATTGAATTTCGAACCCGTTGAGTTAGCCGCCCCCTCAAGCCCTTCCAGCACCCGCATCTTGTCGCGTTCTGTTTGCAAGCGACCAAGAAACCAAGTGCCGCAGTTTGACAGAGCCTTGTAGTCGAGGTCGACTGGGTTTTGCGTCGCAAGGACGCAACCCAGTCCGAAGGCACGGGCTTGTTTTAGCAGCGTGAGCATAGGCCGCTTCGATGGAGGGTTGGCGGTGGGCGGAAAGAACCCAAACACTTCGTCCATATAAAGGAGTGCGCGAAGGCTCGACGTGCCGGTCTGGCTGCGCATCCACGACACCATTTCATTCAGCAGGATCGTAACGAAAAACATGCGTTCCTGATCGGACAGGTGCGAGATCGAAATAACGGCCAGACGTGGTTTGCCGCTTGCAGTGTACAGCAGCTTCTGGATGTCCAGCGTTTCGCCTTCAAGCCATGCGGCGAAACCGGGCGACGCCAGCAGGTTGTTGAGTGTCATGGCCAGCTTGAAGCGTTCGTTCTGCGGATAGAAAGATTCTAAATCCAGAAACCCGACCTTGTTGAAGGGAGGTGACTGGATCGATCGAATCAGCGCACCCATGTCGATGTTTTGACCGCTCCGCCAGAAGGAGTCAAAGATTGTCGAAAGCAAAATGTGTTCGCGACTGCTGATCGGATCAGCATCGATCTGCAACAGGGCCAGCAAGCCGGACACCGCCGACATGATCCGGTCCCGAAACGCTTCAGCATCGTTCAATACCTGGGCATTCGGAGCATCGAAAGATTTGAGTACCGTAATCTGACGTCCCGCGCTGCTGGCCGGTGTGTAGATTGCGACCTCGGCGGCGTCACGAAATCTTTGAATTCGTTCGCCCGACTGTCCCCAGTCGGCGAGTCCGTTGCGCCACGTGTCGGCAGTCTTCTTTGCGAATTCAGACGGAGTCATGCCGTTGCGCACGGCATCCTGTGGATCGACCCACGGTTCAAAATCCGCCGGCTGCAACCGGGGAAATGTGAGCATCAAATTTCCGAGATCACCCTTGGGATCAATACAAATTGCGGGAATGCCGTCAAGTGCTGCTTCTTCCAGCAGAGCCAGACACAATCCTGTCTTGCCACTTCCGGTCATGCCGACACACACGGCATGCGTCGTCAGATCCCTAGCGTCGTACATCAACAATTGATCGGGAGACGTGACTCCGGATTTCATGTCGTGCGTTTTTCCCAGATAGAACTGGCCCAGTTTTTCGTAGTCGGTCATATCGGATAAAGTCGCGAGGTCAAAGTGAAGTGTGTCAGAATTGAGACAACAATCGGCTCTCCTACTGAACTCTGGCCAATCCAGGTGGTTTCGACAACATCGGTCCTACGATTTCCTTAAGCAAGATGCCAGTCATTCTTGACATGCGGCAGTCAGTTTGACACCATTAGCGGTTGTCATCGCTAACCTCTGCACATTTGCCGAGTTGCTTCACGGTTGAGGCAAGTCGGCAGGCGCCGATTTTGTTGACTTCGGTCGGCGATGAATTCGGTGATTTAGTTTTGGACAACGATAGCGTCTGGAAGAAGTGTCATGGCCGTACCAAAGAGAAGGCAGTCAAAGTCTCGTTCGCGAAAGCGTAACAGTCACAACACCATTAAGCCCCGTCAGCTTGCCAAGTGTACTCAATGCAGCACGATGACACCGACACATGTGATCTGCCCAACCTGTGGCTACTATCAGGGTCGCACGCTGGTTGACGTCGAGGAATAACCAGAATGCGGATCGCCCTAGATGCGATGGGGGGCGACTTTGCTCCTAGCCCTAATATCGTTGGTGCATTTGAGGCTGTCGAGCGAAATCAGAAACTCGAAATCCTGCTGGTGGGCGATCGCGCGTGTTTGGAAGAAGAGATCGCCAAAGTCGGCTCGCTTCCTCCAGCCATTCGGATCATTGAGTCTGACGGCGTCGTTGGGATGGAAGAAAAGCCGACAGCTGCGCTCCGCGAAAAACCAAATTGTTCGATTGTCCGTTGTTGGCAGTTAATGGCAGCAGGGGATGCCGACGCGGTTGTCAGTGCTGGCAACACTGGCGCCATGGTCGCTGCTGGATTGCGAACTCGCTTGTTTCTAAGAGGCGTGAAGCGTCCCGGGATCGCCGTGCGGATGCCCACCGTCAAGGGTTCATGCATATTAATCGACGTTGGAGCGAACCCAGCTGCGCGACCTGAACATCTGGCTCAATATGGGCTTATGGGTGCCGTCTTCGCACGGGAACTGCTGGGTGCCAAATCCCCGCGCGTCGGTTTGCTGAACATCGGCAGCGAAGATGGCAAGGGCACGGATCTGTATCGTGAGACACACGCCTTGCTCCTCAATTCTCCGATCAAGGAATACTACATAGGCAACGTCGAGGGTCGAGACGTGTATCACGGCGACGTCGATGTGATTATCTGTGAAGGATTTGTTGGCAATGTCGTGCTGAAGGTCAGCGAGGGGATGGCTGAATTTGTCCTGAAGACAGTCGGCGGGGCTTTCATGAACGCGCTCACCACGGAACGCGATCATGCGATGCAGACGCTTGCCAGGCTGACCGAACAATTTCACTACCAAGAGTCCGGTGGAGCGCCGCTGCTCGGAATCGACGGCATCTGCATCATCTGCCACGGCTCAAGTGATCACCGATCCATCCGCAATGCGCTGAAAATGGCGACAGAAATCGATAACCATCATATCAACTCCCGGATCACGGAACTGCTGGGGCAGCAGAATCCATAATTAGCGAAAAAAGTCGCAGGCAGTTGCTGCGTGCCTTCCGCAGCCCAGACGAGAGGAATGCGACATTGTTCAGGTGACGGCACACGGAGTGTGCCTGGTACTTTTGCAGTCGTATCGGTGAGTTTATGTCCAAAATCGCACTTTTCTTCCCGGGTCAGGGCGCTCAGCATGTTGGCATGGGCCGCAAGCTCGCCGTACAGTATCCGCAGGCTCGAGAACTGTACGAACGAGCCGAAGTGATCCTTGGATTTAACCTAGCAAAGTTGTGTTTTGAAGGGCCGGCTGAGGAGCTTGATTCGACCGTCATCAGTCAGCCAGCGCTCTTCGTGACCAGTCTTGCTGCGCTGGAAAAGCTCCGCGCGGATTCGCCGGAAGTTGTACTGGGATGCGAATTCGCGGCGGGCTTGAGTCTTGGTGAATACACGGCCTTGGTGTTTGCGAGCGCAATGTCGTTCGAAGACGGACTGCGCGTCGTGAAGCGGCGCGGCGAAGCCATGCAGGCCGCTGCAGATGCGACGCCGTCAGGTATGGTGAGTATTCTGCTGCTCGATCGAACTCAAGTGGAACAGATCTGTGAAGAAGCGTCCGGGCACGGTTCCATCCAGATTGCCAACTATCTGTGTCCCGGAAATCTGGTTGTCAGCGGTGACAACGCCGCGTGTGAACGAGCGGCTGAACTGGCCGTCGCTGCGGGCGGTAAAGCAATCCCGCTGGCGGTTGCCGGTGCCTTTCACACTAACATCATGCGGCCAGCGGATGAGGCGCTTGCTGAAGTGCTGAACGAAGTGGAAATTCGCACACCTGAGATTCCAGTTGTCTCGAATGTTGATGCTCAGACACATTCTGATCCCGAAGAGATCCGTCAATTACTGATTCGCCAGGTTGTCAACCCCGTGCGATGGGAGGATTCGATCAATCTGATGCTTGGCCAAAACTGCACTGACTTCTACGAAGTCGGCCCAGGCAAAGTTCTCAAAGGATTGCTCAAACGCATCAGCCGCAAGACTGCCTGCACGACGATCAATGATTCATTCGACGAAACCGGCGGAATGTGATTCGCAGCAAAGTCCTGCTGGCTGGATCCCCCCGCGCGGGGCGTTACCCACGCGGTTAAACGAATGTGCCATCCTCAACCGCGCACGGTCTATGTGCGGGAAAGATTACGACAGCAAGTGATCACGCCGCGCGGGCAGACTGATTGTAAAGCGAGTTCCCTTGCCAGGTTCGCTTTCACACACAATTTGTCCATGGTGCGCTTCAACAATGCGACGGACAGTCGGAAGGCCCAGGCCGCTGCCCCCGGAGCGGGTGGAGAAGAACGCCTGAAACATCTGAGCCCGGGTCTTTTCGTCCATGCCTTTTCCCGTGTCGATGATTTCCAGCACGACCTGGTCGCCGCGAGTTCGCGTGAGCAGATCGATTGAGCCGCCATCGGGCATGGCTTCGATGGCGTTGCGGCACAGATTCACCAAAGCCTGCCGCATCAGAGATCGGTCCAGCATCACAACCGGAAGATCGGTATCCAAATGCGGACGCAACTCGACTTCCATGCTGTTTGCCTGCGGCTCCAGGAACCCCACATAATCGGTCAGGATCGTGTTAAGGCTTCCCTCTTCCAGATGCAGTTCACCCGCACGGGCAAATTGCAGGAAAGCATTCAGGATTTCTTCGAGGTTGCGGCATTCGCCCTGAAGACTGGCAATGCGCTGCAACATTCGACGGGCTCGCTGCGAATCATCGCCCTCCATTTCCTCCGCCAACAACTCCAGATTCATTCCGATTGTCGATAACGGATTGCGGATCTCATGCGCCAATCCGCCTGCCAGTGTTGCCAGTTCCGTATTTTCGGCCTGAAGTCGCTTTCGTTCCTGCTGCTCGTCAGAGATTTCCATCGATAAGGATTTCGTCGTAGGGTGCGTGCTGCGGAGCACAACGCACCGAGGGGGGAAACTGAAGAAAAGGTGTGTTCTGCTAACGCCGCACAAATCCTGCAAAAACACGGCAGACTAAAGCCTGGATTCCAGCGAATACGTCACTCGTCGCTCAATTCGATGCCGTCGTACACAGCGGCCAGCGACAAACTGATGTTCAATTCCGGCAGTGGAATACTGTCCGTTAACTCTGTCAGCACACGACGTTCAAAGCCAGCCGACCTGCGTTCGTAGACGACGGCTCCGATGGCTGACTGTTCCAGAAGAATGTAGTGTGTCAGACTTGGGATGGTCAGATACGCTTCGCGTTTTTCGCCATCATCGATTCGCCGAGTACTCTCCGAAAACACTTCGACAATTACGCTCGGCAGATCCTGAAACACATCGCTCTGAGGATTCGGGCGGCAGATCACGGAGACATCGGGATAATAGAAACGAGTTTGATTCGACATTCGCACACGAATCTTCGTGTCTGAATTGAACGCTCGACACGGCTTTCCTGGAAGTTGCTGGCCCAGTGAACCGAGCGCGCTGCTGGCAATCATGTTATGTGCGTTTTGCGATTCGATCATCGCGTAAATTCGCCCTGCGACGTATTCATGTTTCACCGAAGATTGCTGCTCGCCAGCAAGATAATCTTCAACGGCGATAAAGTCGATGTTTTGTACTGTACTCATCATTAACTCTCGATTGTGCTGAATAATCGCCAGGCGATGCTGCGGTTCTTGCGCCGTGAAGGATAACAAGACGAGCGAATCAGGCCAGACAGAATCCCGTACTTCAATCCGGCGAGCGGAGCGGCGTGAGCCCTCCGGTACAAAAACGCGGTCGGGGGATCATTATGCTCAGCATCTTCGACTTTGAAGAGTTTTGCAGTTCACGTTACCTTGTGATGACATTACCATCGAATAACGTCTGCGACACGCGAATGCAAAATGGAGATGACGCAATGCAAACCGAGATTTCACCTCAGAATAACGAATTCATCGATAGGCAGGTTGCCTGCGGTGAGTTTCGTGACCGAAGGGCAGCGCTGGATGCGGCGGTTGATTTGTTGCGACGACGCGCCGACACCCTTGAGAAGATCGATAACGGTCGCGAGCAGCTTGATGCGGGTGAATTTACCGAGTAGGACGATGAAACGCTCAAGGAACGTTTTGACCAAATCAAACATCGAGCACACGCGGTGACACTGGATTCGGAATGAGCGTTTATCGGCTTTCCCATCAGGCCGAAGAAGATCTGAATGAGATTGCGGACTACATTGCTAACAGTATCCCCAGGCGGCGGACGATGTGATTGAGGCACTCTTCCAGACACTGCAAACGCTGGCCGCAAGTTCCGGGATTGGCCAGAGCCGCGACGATTTGCGTCTGGGGCTTCACGTCTTTCCCGCCAAACATTTTGCTCACAACTACGTTATCTGCTATTTTCTGGTCGAAGGCGGTATTGAAGTGGCCACAGTTCTCCACGGGCGACGCGATTATGCTTGAGCAGGCATCACGGAATACTGGATTGTTGATCCGCAGGAAGATCGGGTTACGGTACTTGTGCTGCAGGACAACAACCACGTTGAACATGGCCTTTTTTTGATGGACGAAGAAGCCAACAGCGTGCTGCCGCCTAGTCTTCGCATTAACGTTCGCGCCATGTTGAACGCATGACGCTGCAAGCTGAAATGGCGTGTGTTCGTTGCAGGCTCATCTCGGCGGAGCGAGATGGCAACATTTGGAATGTGCTCCGGCTCGACGGAGCTTTGGTATCGTCCCGCAGCGAAAATGGTGTGTGCCGCAGTCGCAGCACACACCCTACAAGACACGACAGGCTAAAGACTACTTCAACGAGGAAAACAGGACGGGTTCGAAGACCCGTCCTGCGAAATTCTTCGCTTATTCCTCGTCGTCTGCTGGTCCATCCTGTTTTGACGCTACGAGCAGAGCTTTGCGAGACAGCTTTACTCGGTTCTGGTCATCGACGGCGATGACCTTCACTTCAAACGTGTCGCCGATCTTGCAGACGTCTGACACGTTCTTCACGAACCCATCAGACAATTCGCTGATGTGGCACAGCCCGTCCTTGCCCGGAGCGATCTCAATGAAGGCACCAAAGTCCTTGATTGAAGTCACCTTACCCATGTAAACGCGACCTGGCTGAATCTCCTCGCACAATGCTTCGACGCGAGCCAGTGCCATATCAGCACACTGAGCGTTCACGGCAGAAATTGTGACGGTGCCGTCTTCAGCGATATCGATCTGGGCTCCGGACTCTTCCTGAATGGCGCGGATGGTCTTGCCACCAGGACCAATCAACAGACCGATTTTCTCCGGATTGATCGATGTCTGAACCAGCTTTGGAGCATGTTCTGACACTTCACTGCGCGGACGACGAATCGCGGTCAGCATTTCTCGCAACAATTCCTTGCGTGCCTTTAGAGCCTGCTCAAGAGTGCCGCGAATGATTTCTTCGCTGATGCCTTCGTTCTTCAGGTCCAGCTGAATGCCGGTGACACCACGACCGGTGCCCGCAACCTTGAAGTCCATGTCACCGAAGTGGTCTTCGTCGCCCATGATATCGGTTAGAAGTGTGTAACGACTTCCTTCGTCAACCAGACCGATACTGATCCCGGCCACCGGCTGCAGAATCGGAACACCAGCGTCCATCAGTGCCAGTGTGGCGCTGCACACAGACGCCATGGAACTGCTCCCGTTGGACTCCAGAATGTCGGAGAGAATCCGAATTGTGTAGGGGAACTTATCCGGCGGTGGAATGACAGGCAGCACAGATCGTTCTGCCAAGCACCCGTGCCCGATCTCGCGACGTCCTGGTCCTCGAATCGGCTTGCACTCGCCAACGGAGAACGGAGGAAAATAGTAGTGCAGCATGAATCGCTGAGCATCTTCCCCGAACAGACCGTCAAACTTCTGCTGATCGCGTGTCGTGCCCAAAACCAGTGTGGCCATGGACTGTGTTTCACCGCGTGTGAACACGGCAGAACCGTGGACTCGCGGCAAAACCGAAACACTGCTGCTGACAGCTCGCAGATCGGTCGGAACACGTCCGTCGATACGTTTGCCACCCAAAATCATGTCGCGGACAACTCGTTCTTCCACATCGTGGAATGCTTCGCCAAACTGAGCCTTCGTCAGGCCATCGGAAGTGGTCACAGCATCGTCCGGGAAATGCTTTGCCATCAGGGACTTCTTCAGCTCACGAACCTTTTCCGCTCGTTCCTGCTTGATCTTTGTCAGCTTGGCATCCTGCAGCTGCTTGTACGCTTCCGTCTTCAACTTCTCATAGAATGGGTTGACGACTGGCTCCGGGAATACCGGAGAAGCGGCACCTGATTGTTTGACCAAGTCCAGTTGCAGGGCACACAGAGTCTGAATGTGCTTGTGAGCAAACATAATGGCATCGCCCATTTCCTTCTCAGGAATCTGGTTGCCGAAGCCCTCGATCATCAGCACAGCGGTTCGGGAACCTGCCACGATCAGATCCAGCTTGCTCGTTTCCATTTGCTCACGGGTCGGCATCAGGATCAACTGATCGTCAATCATACCAACTCGCACAGCGGCGATCGGACCTTTGAACGGCATCCCCGAAATCATCAGCGCGGCGCTGGCAGCTGTGATGTTCAGTACATCCGGATCATTCACGCCGTCACAGGACATAACGTTGCACATGATCTGAACTTCGTCGCGAAATCCTTTAGGGAACAGCGGACGAATCGGACGATCGGTCAAGCGACTGGTCAACACTTCCCGTGTGGTCGGACGTCCCTCACGCTTCAGATATCCGCCTGCAAATTTTCCGGCAGCAGCCAAGCGTTCGCGATAATCGACCTGGAGAGGAAAAAAATCCATGCCAGGACGACCGGGGCCGGTCTGAGATGCGACAAACACACTTGTGTCGCCATGCTGAATCATCACTGCACCGCTGGACTGCTTAGCCAGTTCGCCGGTGGTTAATGAATACTTTCGACCTGCAAAATCAATCTCAACAGTAACTTTCTTCACAATAAATTCCTTACCCGGACCAGCCGGTAAACGGACTGCATCGCAGGCAGGATCGAAGGTCAAATTCAACGCTCGTGCAGCAACTTCTACGACATCAGGAAAGAACGCAGCAGCGAATCCGTGCCCGCTCAACTGCCAACAGACTACCGAAGATCAACACCGTCCAACATCGGGGACGTCTGACAACCCGCCTGCAATTTCCGACAACTCAAAGTCACCACAGGATGCGGCAATCCGCTACGAACCTGCGGCAGCAGTCAACTTCACTTCCAACAAAAACGAAACCTACACCAAACAACACAACAGAAAGCAGAAAAGGCGTTGCCGGGTCAAACCGCAGCAACGCCTGATCGTTCTACTTTCGGATACTCAGCCGAGTGATAATCGAAACATAGCGATTTAGATCATCCCGCTTCAGATAATCGAGAAACTGACGTCGGCGACTGACTTTCGCCAGCAAACCACGACGACTGGAATAGTCTTTTGAATGCGTCTGCAAGTGCTCTGTAATGGCAAGAATCTCAGCAGTCAGAACTGCAATCTGTACTTCAGGAGACCCCGTGTCACCCGGCTTCTTTGCATGTTCTTCCATGATCTTAATTTTTTGTTCCTGACTGATCGCCATTTCCACTCCACAGACACAGACCCACCCCGCGGGAATACCATAGCAATTGACTTGCGGACGATACCCTTGAGCGCCAGAATGGGCGATTGAAGAAAAAGCGGCTAAGGACAGCCCTCCACCGCAAGCCGAGGATTGTACTCAGTTTAGCCTCTGTTTTCAATCCTGAGGCGTGAGTGGCCATTTCTGCGGAAATTTGAGCCTTTGGGGCTTACGGCTCGGCACCATTGTCCACGTCTTCCTCGATGATCTCCTGTGGCAGCGTGTTCAACAGAAGCGTCACGCGGCGGGTGCCAAGGAAGAGGGCCGCGTGGCCGGGTTCGGTGATTTCGACAGCGCTGCCGGTGAGTGATGAATTCGCAGCTCGCATGATTTGCTTCAGGACTTCCGGATGCCTCGCCGTTTCATGTCCGAACTTAATCAGACTGGCATCACTGGCACGCAGCATCTCCAGAAGTTGATTGAGTTCACTGCGCAGGATTTTTTGGAGCCGGGGCTTTTGGAAAATTTTGGACGAATGTTCATTTGAGGACGCCATCACGGGATCTCCACGTTTTCAAAATCTGTAGGCTCTCGTCTATTGAATATAATTAAGTAAGTTAGGTGTCAGGTATTTCCCGACGGCCGCCATCGTAAACTGCTGCAGGTTGGTCAGCTCTTGTAGTCGCGTAACGGATTCCGTGATGTCGGCCGAAACAGTATCACTGTACTGGATTTTTTCGGCCAGTTGAAGTTCCTCTGTTCGATTCTGCAGACGGTCGATCTGCTCCAGGCTTACGGACTGAATGCCGACGATATCCAGCAGATGCGAATGAACACGATCCAGATCTCCTAGGCGCCGCTCGAGCGCCGCAGCTCGATCCGCTGTCGATAAATTGCGTGTATTCAGCAGATCGTCTCGCAATGAGCGGACAGCATTAAAAACGTCGGTCGTGCCGGGAAACTCCAGTTGATCCGTACCGGTGCGTACGATCATTGAGGTGTCAAGATTCACGAGGGCTCCGTTCAGTGAATCCGTAACGACCTGATTGGCAGCAAATGTCAGCGGGGTGGTCGTCGCCCCGCCATCGATCGACATCGTTCCAGTCGAAGTGATATCAACCGTGCCATTGAAGCCTGAGGAAACTGTCGAAGCGTCAAGATAAACTCGCTCGCCTTGCGGCCCTTCCACAAGGATGTTGGAATCCGCATTGGTGAAATTGACTGCTGCACCACCGTTGAGTGAAAACGTTCCTGCGGTTCCGTTTCCGCTTGTGTCGATCACCCGCAGTTGGTGAGTTCCAACGGGGCCGATGATCGTGTCGCCATTGCCGGAACCGATTCCGGCACTCACGCCAGAACTACCGGAGTACGTCGTGGAAACGTGTGAAATCTGCAAATCTCGAGTCCCCGTGGCAGTGTCTGTTCCCGTGCCTGATTTCGCCCCGGTGCTGCCAATCACGACAGTCGATTCCCGCGCGATCGTCTGGAAAACCAGAGAACCTGGCAAGAGTGCATCGCGCGCGACGTCGCCTGTGATCAGCAGTTGAGTGTTGGCCGGTGAACCGGCATAAATCGATTCGCCACCGTTTGTGGCGCCGGCCGGAAATGGCAATGTATGACTGGCGGTTCCGCTGAAAAGATAGCCGTTTTCATCCCTGGAATTTGCGACGGTCGTGAGTTGATTGAGAATACCGTTCAATTCGGCGACCAGTGCATTCACTTCGCTGTCTTCTGTGATCTGTGGTGCCTGCAATGCGATTCCTCGAGCGCGCACCAGCAGCGTGTTGGCGTCCTGAAGTTGTACGGCGGCCTGCGACAGGCGAGACTGAGCGAACTGAATCGATGAAATGTGCGAGTCCAGTCGTTCCAGTCGATCTTTTTGAATCAAACTTCGCCGCATTCCAGAAGGGTCATCAGACGGTCTCTGAATTCGCAGCCCTGTACTGATTTCCTGCTGCTTTTTATACATCTCGGCAGTCTGACTGGCCAGTTGGGCAGTGACTGATCTTGTAATTTGTGATTGGGTAACGCGATTGATCATGAGTTTTTGGCGCTTCATCAACGAACAAGCTGGAACAATTCGGTCAGCATCTGGTCCGCAGTGGTGATGAGTTTGGCTGCGGCCTGGTAGGCTCGCTGCGTCTGCATCATCTGCAACATTTCTTCATTGATATCGACACCCGAGATGGCGTCACGATCGATTTCAAGGCGTTGCCGAAATGCCTGCAACTGAGTATTCTGACTTTCTGACGTTTGTACCCGCAGGCCGGATTCCGCAGTCACGTCCGCCATTTCTTCCGTAAACGTGCGACCCGCAAGCGCGTCAAATCTGACGTCGCGCAGACTGGCCATTGCAGCGATATTGCGCCCGTCACCTGGTAGGCCCGTCACCGACGCCGCCAGTTGGCCGGGATTCTCTAGAATCTCATTTCGGACTTTGAACGTTCCGGGTTCTGAACCTTCGAAGAGTGAACCAATTCCAAGCGCCGCGAGGATTCCTGTTTCGTCCGGATGACTGTTGATGCTCGAGTCTGCCGGATTGTCCGACCGCCCCGCAAAGTCGATTGAGTACGCTCCCTGCGCTGCGATCGACAACGTATTGCGGGCGCCATCAACACTGGCCGTGACGCCGGAAATCGCGCTCAGCTTCGCCGCAACGTCGTCAAGTGAATCGCTGTCCGGATCAATTATGACTCTCTCGGTACGACGCAGGCCTGTTGCATTATCCGTAACCGTAATGGAAAGTTCGCCATAGCTTATTGGAAACGCAGGATTGCTGCGGGTCAGCGGCACCGAGACGTCTTTGACGCCGCGATTTCCCGCAAGCACTGATGCAGGGCCTGAATCCGAAATTCCCTGTGCGTGCTGCTGATCGACCGTCTGCACAATACCTCGCGACAGGTCACGCAGGCGAGACTTGAATTCTGGAATCGTATCATTCAACGACGTTGTCATTGCGGTCAGACTTCCGGAACTCAGTGTCATGGCTGTCGGCAGATCATTCACGCCGATGCCTGTCTTTGAATTCGCGTCCTGCATGACTCGAAATGTCACCGGCAGTATACCGATGGTGACCTGACCGCCAGCGATCAGCGTCTGTTCATGACCGTCGGCAGTGGTAACGGTATCGACTTCCACGTACTCGGAGAGCTGACTCGCGATCTGGTCGCGCCGATCGAGAAGCTCGTTAGGCGTGATTCCCAGTGTACGAGCGCGATAGATCTCCGCATTGAGTTGCGCAATATCTTTCACATTCTGATTGACCTGTTTGACGGCATCGTTGAGATTCAGACTCACGTCGCGTGCAAGCGACGTCAGTTTTTGATCGAGTCCGTTGAACTCATTGATGAGTTCAGTCGCCGACGAAAGAAACTCCTGCCGCACAGTTCGATCCTGCGGCGTATTTGCGATTTTCTCCAGACGATTGAAGAAGTTGGACAACGCCGCATGAATGGAAGCGTCGCCGGGTGTCAATAGCGATTCAATCTGTTTGGCAATATCCTGCGACTGCTGGCTGTATCCGGCTTCAGAAGAATTGCGCAGCAGTGAGGTTTCGATGGCCGTCGCCTGCATGCGCCGTACACCTGTAACATCGACTCCTGCACCGATGCTGAAGTTATCGCCGCGCAGTGGAGCACGACTTGCCAAGCCGGCAACCTGACGGTGATAACCTGGTGTCGATGCGTTCGCCAGATTGTTTCCCTGCACCGACAGCGTCAGTTGCTGCGATCGAAGTGCGGACAAACCAATGTCAAATGCCTTCATCGTCGGGCCTTGTCAGGATCGAGTTTCGAAACGAAACAATGCCGGATTCAGGTGCCTTTGGCCGCTTGAGTCGTAGCGATCCGATGAAGGAGCCGTCCCTGGCAATGATTCGAAAATAGAAAGATAGATTCGTTGAGATTCGTTAATCACCCACGACACAGACTGCACTAGTGCGCTCACTTGACGTACCAGCGATTGGAGCCTTCGCCGCGCAGGGATGATCAGCCGTACTGCTGAAGGTGATGCGTACGGCAGCAACGCCGAGAAACTAACGTCCGCAACCGGGATCGACAGATATCCGGCCAGAGCCACCATCACACGCATTCGATTCTGAGACAGCAACGCCGCATGTTGCACAGACTGTTCAATGCGGATCCGTGTCTCACGTCGTTCCGCCTCATCTGAAGATTGCGACAGCGCGGGAATTGCCTGCAGGAGCCGCAGTGTATTGCGGAGTGAGATTTCTTCCGCATCCACGTGCCGCAGCAAATCGTGCAGATGTTCCGGTTCAAGGCAGTGCGACGGCACCGGTACGGAGTTGTTCATTTCGATATCCTTCAATTGCTTTGTCACGAGTAATCAGCGATCCACTTTGCCCAATTCGCTCTTCCAGCTGACTGATGGCGTTTGAGGAGCGAAACATTGATTCGAGACCAAGCCCCTTGCCCTCCGCCAGTTCATTGCCAAGGAACATGTCGAACATGCCGCCGTAAGTATCACTGGCGTCACCTGGGAATAAACCGTCCCCGGAACTTGTCTGCCGCAATTCTTTAATCATCATCGACAGAAACAGGCCCTCAAAATCCTTGATAGCTTTCTCGACTTTTGAGGATTTCATTGAATCAGGCTGCGATGATTCACTTTGAGTAACGATTGCGGATTCTGTGTCGATCGCTGCAGTCATTGACGTCGGGTTTGTGCTGATGAACATTGGCTTAGTTCCATGAATCTCGGATACCATCGCACGGCCGTTACACGGTCATGCATCTTCCTCGCTATGAATTCGCGATTTAGAATATGGGCTATTTCAACTCTAACTCGGCATGCAGGGCACCAGATTCCTTCAACATCTGAAAGATCGAACTCAGATCGCGCGGGCTGACACCCAGTGCATTCAGAGAAGCCGCCAGATCGCCAACGGTCACGTTCTGTTCAATTACGCTGATCACTCCGCCTGGCTCCGTCACATCCGTAGACGTACGGGGAACTACGGTCGTTTCACCGTCGCTGAACGGTGCTGGCTGCGATACTTCCGGAGTTTCAACCGTGCTGACAATCAGGTTGCCATGTGTGATCGCTACTTGAGACAGCTTGACGTCACTTCCAATAACAATCGTTCCCGTGCGTTCGTTGATGACAACCCGGGCGATGGAACCCGGAGCCACCTTAAGTTCCTGACATTCCGCCACAAACCGAAAATAGTCGCCGATCGCTGATGCGGGCAGCTGCACGGCAACTGTCGCGGGATCACGCACGATCGCGGATCCTGGACTGTAGAGATTGATTGCATTTGCAATATTCATCGCAGTCAGATAGTGCGGTGATCGCAGGAGAAATTCGAAGATTCCATTCTTAAAGAGCGTGCATGGCACTTCTGCCTCCACTGTCCCGCCCATTGGAATCCGCCCGGTGGTCGGGTGGTTTTTCGTAACGTTTGCGGCATCGCCACCGAAATCTCCGCCGTTCAGCGAAATGGGGCCGGCGGCAATGGCGTAGACTTCGCCGTCGAGACCGTAGAGTTCCATGGCAACCAGATTTCCGCCGGTCAGGCTCTTAGCGTTGTCAAATGCAGAGACCATAACGTCAATCCGCTGTCCGCTCTTCGCATGAGGCGACAGCGTGGCATTGACAAGCACGACTGACATGTTGTCCGTTTTCTCCTGCGACCGCTGAATGTTGTCACGCAACAGAGGGTCGGCGCGATTCCCCATCTTCTGCAGCAGATTCAGCGCGAACTGCTTTGTTGTCTGACTGTTTCCGCCTGTCCCGGCCAGGCCGATCACCAGCCCCATTCCTGTGATCTGGTTCGGATGCTCGCCCGCGACCTGCGTGATGTCCCGGATGCGAACGAGCGGTTCAGCCGCTGTCGCAAATGGCATCGAAAGCATCAATGTGACGCAGACCGCGACAAGAGTCCGAAGCATGGCAGACGATCCGAATGAAAGAATTGCTTAACGCAGGATGGACATCGCATGTCGTTTGCTGAAGCTCTTAATCTTAATCTTAATCGTTTTGCTTAGGACACCCCGTGCGATCTTAAGTCACCCGGGACGATTTACTTTGGCATGAGAGATTAAGATTACGAGTAGGATTAAGATTGAAGAATTCAATGAGGTATCACGCCATCTCCTGGAGTCCACGTCTCGGACATGAATGTCTAGGCGACTGGAATGACAGCTATGGCTCCTTAATAGAATTCAGAACGGCCAGACTTTGTTCGCTGCCTTGCTGAACCAGCCCTGCCGCACGAACCGGCGAGATGGTCCGTCGCCATCAAAGTCCGTTCGCAGATCGGCGACGTAACGGGAATTCACTTTGTTGTTCGGACCAAGGTCAACCGGACGCACCATTCCTGAGATGATGAGATTTCTTTGCTCCCCTGCGATCATGAGTGTTCGTCGTCCCGCCAGCAGCAGGTTTCCGTTTGGTAACACATCAACCACAGATACAGTGATCTGATCAGTGAAGCCCCGGGAATCTTTATAGCTTGCTTTGCCCGCGAAATTTCTCCCAGTGGAATTGCTCAGATCCAACGCAGCGGAGGAAGATTGGGTCGCCAGCCCGCCACCGGATGTCGCTTCGAAGTCTGACTTCACACTGTTGCCGCTGGACTTGCTCATAGACTTATCTTCACTGTTATCGACCTCCGAATACTCTGAGACGATGATCGTGACGAGATCTCCGACGTTGCGAGCGGCCGAGTCCTGGCATAGATACGCTCGCTGCGGACTCCGCATCGGCCATAGCGAATCGCCGCGGAGACTTCCTGTGGCGGAGCATATCGCCGTCAGCATCAGCCCAATAGTTTTGCGTCGAGTGTTTCGTTTCATGTAACTTTCTCCTTGCCGCTCACAAAAACAGCGCAATTCAGACAGACTCCTATCTGAGCCTCACGATCGCCTGACCGGTGCCGAGCACTTCACCGACGATTTCCTTTCCGGAATCACGATTCTTCATTCTGATTCGGTCTCCCAATCGACCATCTTCAAGAGCCTCGACGTTGCGCATCGATGTCCGCAGTCGCCGAGCGACAGCAGTCACCACAACGGCGTCCCCCCTTTTTACCAGCATGTCCGCGTTCGAATGCGACGCTGTCTGCAAATCCCGCATCTGTACAATAGAACCAGATGCGAGAGTTCCACGTACACTGCGGCCCAGAATCTGGTTCGGTTCCAGTTCATCGACTTCCGTCGTCATGAATCTATTTTCGAATTGAACGCTGGATTCATTGAGCGGCACCTCTCGACTCAACGACACCCGCGCCACCGCGACACGATGTCTGCGGCGCACGTCAAAAACGGCTGGTCGAGTCAACAGCAGTTCGTCTTCTTTCCAGAGCTGCATCGAAAGAGTCACCGGCCCAAGTGACCGCCGCGCGGGCGGCAGAATTTTCAGTTGCAGTCCATCCATCTCACGCAGATTGTCAGGCAGAGTCTGCACAAAGCCGCTCTGAAGCAACACCTTCAGATCATCCGGTTCTGCATTCACGGCCTGACTCAGCACAATCACAGCCTGCTCTTCAACCTGCGTGTCCGTCAGCTTCTGCATTGGCTGAAAGGCGACGACGGTCTGGTTGGCACCTGAGATCTTCAGGTTCTCAATTTGAAAGCCTGCGATGATCAGGCGAATGTTGACGAAACGCTGCGAGATGATCTCCGACGTTTTTGTCTGATCCAGCAATTTGACTTCAACATCTTCAGCTTCCTTTTTGCGAACGGAATCGCTGCATGAGACCGTAGCGATGGAACTCAGCAGAACTAGGTTGCTGTGAACAACGGAAGTCTCTCGAAGCTGAATCTGGATCTCAGACGCAACAGCAGTGCTTGATACTGCGATAAACGCAGAGCCAGCGCAGAGTGTCACGATCACACCGACAATGCGAATTGGAAATCGGGAACTCATGAGGCTACCTGACGATGTCAATAGAGGTAGAAAGCATCTCATCCCCGGCGCGGATTGCGCGAGAATTGATTTCGTAAGCTCGCTGAGCCGCAATCAGGGATATCAGCTCAGTCACGACTTCAACGTTTGAGCCTTCCAGAAAATTCTGATTCAACACGCCGTACCCGGTGGCCCCCGGGGTTCCAAGCTGCGCCGCGCCAGATGCGACAGTTTCGGCGTACAGGTTATTTCCTTCGCTCGACAAACCGGCGGGATTTAGAAACGTGGCAATCTGCAGTTGGCCAACCGGTTGTCGTCCCTGTGACGAACCGGTGGTACCGACCTGTACCGTACCATCCTTGCCAACCGTGATCGAACCGACGTCGCTGCCGCTGTTAATTGTGATTCCGGGCTGTACGACATAGCCGTCTGGCGTCGTCAGGCGCCCCTGGTTGTCGAGCTTAAAACTGCCGGCTCGTGTGTAACGTGTCTCACCATTTGTGATCACAACAGGAAAGAATCCGTCCCCTTCAATGGCAACATCCAGGGGATTTCCTGTCTGCTCGGCCGTCCCGTTCACGAAACTCTTGCTCGTCGCAACAACGCGGACGCCGTTGCCAATCTGCAGTCCGCTTGGCGACACCTGCGCACTACTCACGGAACTTCCCGGCGCACGCTGATTGGTATAGTACAGGTCAGCGAAATCCATGCGGCTGCGTTTGAAGGCGGTTGTATTGACGTTGGCCAGATTGTTGGCCGTATTGTCAATGAGCATTTCCTGCGCTTTCATCCCGGTCGCGCTGGTGTAGAGGGCCCTTAGCATGTTGTGGTTCCTGTGGGAGTAGTCGGTAGATTTGTCAGCCTCGACGCCATCGGCGTGAGTGTGCTGCGAGAAGCTCGCGTTACGCTTACCTCAGACCAATCCGCTTCTGAATAGATTCAGCAATTGTATTCAATGCTTTCTGGGCGGCGTCTCGATGTCTTGAGATTGCAATAATGTTGACAAGTTCGTTTACTGAGGACGTGTTTGCCATTTCCAGTCTCCCTTGAAGAACTTCTGCGGAACTGCCAGTTGTGACGGCGTCAGGAGATGCCGTGAACAGTGACGCTCCTGTTGCAGTCAGCACGCTGTTGTCTGCAAATTGAGCCAACGCGAGTTGCCCGATCTGCTGATCACCCGCGTAAATGCTTCCGTCAATGGCGATTTCAATCTGCGATGACGTCACCCCCCCCGGCAATCGAATCGGGCCGCCGGTTCCCTGGACCGGAAAACCATCGACGTTGACAAGAGTTCCCTGCGGATCGATGTGAAACGCTCCATTGCGTGTATAAAGAGGCCCCTCCGGACCCTGCACTGTGAAGAAGCCCTCGCCATTGAGCGCGACGTCCAGTTTGAGCTTCGTCTCTTCAATATGACCCTGCGTGAAATCGTATTGCGTCTGACCGGTTGTCGCGCCAAGCAGATTCGATGAATGCGCGCCGTCCTGTTGCGGCTGCATCGGCTTCATGACCGCATCAAAGCTCGATTGCGCCAGGATGCGGCGGCGATAACCAGGTATCTGCAGATTGGCGAGGTTCTCGGCTGCAACTTCATGCCGCCGATTCGTCGCATCCATCGCCGTCGCCGCGCTGTAAAGCCCTGAGATCATGTCGAGTTCGTCCGTGAACCAGAAATGTAATGCCTCGCTGCACGTCCAATTGCGCAGCCGCCCGTGGAAACACCAAGCAAGTCCCGCGCCCAATCGGGCTCCGGTCAGACGGAATGTGCCGAAAATAAGGGTTTTGCCTGGTAAAGCGATTGCGTGGACACCGTAAAATCGTTGGCCGCCGTGCGGCTTGCGACGGAAAGATATTCCTTGCAGGGAAAATTTTTCCGCCCAGTGACTGCAGGATGGACAGTTCTTTGCACCACGCTTTCACGAGTTTCACACGAGTTTTGTCCAAGGCGTCTTTGATTCTTGTCGTGGTCCAGTCTCCCACCACAGCCCCGAGGCTCAGGATGTAACGTGTGAAGCCGCTGGAGCATTGATCGCCCTCCAGCGTTTTGAGTTTCCCGAACACCCAGTCCGACGCTTGCTCCAGCGGTTCTCGCAATGCGTACAGCCCCATCCGCAGCAGCCACCAACGCGCTCCGCTGGCGGACGGAAGATGAACGTCCGGATCCGGATC
>CANJQC010000065.1 GCA_947476295.1 Planctomycetaceae bacterium
CTTTCGATGTTTGCGAGAGCCCGCCGCCGAACGGACCACGGCAGTGATCTGGCTCGGTCGGTTTTGAGGGCCCGATTCACGATTGTCTTCCGCGTGGATCGCATGAGATCATAATTCTTCGACATAGACCCGGCTCGCCACTGGTACATAGTGACGGGTTCACGCACAGCGGCGAAGCGAACTCCGCACGCCGAAAGTTTCAGCCACAAGTCCCAATCCTCAACGCTCGGCAGACAGGAATCGAAACCGCCGATTTTCTGAATCACCGTACGTCGAATCATCACACTGGAGACGACGATGAAGTTGTCCAGCAGCAGCGGTTCCAGCAAATCACCCTCCGCCATCGCTTTCGGTTCACTTCGTAGCTCGGCCACACGCGCTACGTCTCCAAAGTTGCCGGCGTTCGTGTAGACAACGTCGAACCCGGTTCTCTCCGCCGCCTTCAGTTGCAGCGACAGTTTTTCCGGTTGCCAGTAATCATCGTGATCCAGGAAAGCGACCCATTCTCCAGTTGCCTCTGCAATGCCGTTATTCCGGGTTTTTGACAAGCCGCAATTCTGCTGATTGATGGCTCGGATGCTATCCCCGTATTCCGCCAGCACTGACGCAGTCTCATCCGTCGAACCGTCATTGAACACGATCACTTCGACGTTACAATTGATCTGTGCCAGCGCGCTATCAATGGCTCGTCGCACTTCTGCGGCACCATTGTAGACTGGGATGATTACGGACACGCTAGGATTCATACAATACTCAATACCGGCGGATTGCCGTGGTTGCCGTTCTGCGGAGGACAGCGGCTTCCCAAAGGTGGACTCTTGAAGGAAAAGACCAGCCTTTCAGTCGAACTATGCTGGCTGTTTACTGTCGGAAGTCGTTCTGCACCTGCGAATTGCCAGACGGCGTCCAAAAACCGATGTGCGTGAATCGGTTGTGCGGCGACGTTGCGTTTCGGCAACACACGGAACTCGCCGTTCGACGGTATGTATCCTCCTTTTTTGAAAATCCCGAATGGTTGCAAGCACCAACCCACGCAGCCGGACCATTTTAGCCAGCCGAAAATATCCAACAATTAGCGAGCCGAATCTCGTTACTGGTGTCTTCGTTGAGCAAAACTGCGATTCTTGCGTCAAAGGATCGCTGACTCGCCGCAGGCGCGTCGCTACAATGCTTCCGTACTGACGGCGTGAGGCGATCGCGCCGATGGCGTTGAAGCGAAACATCTCATCCCCTCTTCGAGCGGTTTCAGGGCATAACGGGTTTGGGGACCCGTCCCGCGAACCACACACCATTTTCCATCGAACAAGTTTCCATGTCTGACAAACGCAATCTGTTCAACAAAGTCTGGGATCTGCACACCGTACAAACGCTGCCGGGTGGGCAGACCCAATTGTTTATTGGCCTGCATCTGATTCACGAAGTCACCAGCCCGCAGGCCTTTGAAATTCTGCGAGACCGGAAGCTCAAGGTGGCTTTCCCGGAACGTACGATCGCAACCGTCGATCATATTGTACCGACCGGTAGTCAGGCTCGACCGTTTCTGGACGATCTGGCCGAACAAATGATGTCAGCCATCGAAAAGAATTGCGCGGATTTTGGCGTGACGCTGCTGGATCTGAAAGATGATCGTCAGGGCATCGTGCATGTTGTCGGGCCGGAGCAGGGGTTGACTCAGCCCGGCATGACAATCGTTTGCGGTGACAGTCACACCAGCACTCACGGAGCGTTCGGCAGCATCGCTATCGGCATCGGCACCAGCAATGTTGCAGAAGTTCTGGCGACTCAAACAATGTTCCTCAATCGCCCGAAAGTTCGCCAGATCGTCGTAAACGGCAAACTTGCTCCGGGTGTCTACGCCAAGGACGTGATCCTGTACATCATCCAGAAACTGGGCGTGCAGGGCGGCGTCGGTTACGCCTACGAATTCGCAGGATCGACCTTCGACGTGATGACGATCGAAGAGCGCATGACCGTGTGCAACATGAGCATCGAAGGCGGGGCTCGCTGCGGATATATCAACCCGGATCAAACGACTGTCGATTACCTGAAGGGCCGTCCGTTTTCTCCGAAAGGCGCGGAGTTTGATCGAGCTGCTGTGTGGTGGTTGAGTCTCGCTTCGGGCGATGACGCTCACTTCGACGATGTCGTGGAATTCAATGCTGCGGACATTGAACCGACTGTGACTTGGGGAATCACACCGGCTCAGTCGGTCGGTGTCGGCCAGCCGTTGCCCAGAATCTGTGAAGTCGCGCCGGAAGAGCAGACGCTGATCCGCGAGGCGTTGAAATTTATGGGCCTTGAAGAAGGCCAGCCGATCAAAGGCACAAAGATCGATGTCGCGTTTATCGGATCGTGTACGAACTCCCGCATGTCAGACCTGCGTGAGGCCGCTCGCATCGTCGAAGGCCACAAAGTTGCGTCGCATGTGAAGGCGATCGTGGTGCCTGGTTCGCAGCTCGTTCGCAAGCAGGCGATGGCGGAGGGTCTGCATCTGATCTTCGAAGCCGCCGGTTTCGAATGGCGAGCGGCTGGGTGTTCGATGTGTCTCGCCATGAACCCCGATAAACTTCAAGGCCGCGAAGTCTGTGCCTCTTCCAGCAACCGCAACTTCAAAGGCCGCCAAGGCAGCCCAACAGGGCGAACGCTGCTGATGAGCCCGGCAATGGTCGCTGCTGCGGCTATTGAAGGGCATGTGGCGGATATCAGAGAGTTTGCGGGGGCGGCGGTCTGATGATCTGGCTTAACGCCTGTGGATAATGAAACCTACTTTAACCCATTTCGACCACCGAACTATCAATAATGTCCAACAACGAAATTAAGTCTGTTACTGCCACCTGCATATCTCTTCTGCTCGACGACATCGACACAGACCGCATCATTCCGGCGCGGTTTTTGCGATGCGTGACCTTTGATGGTCTTGGCGAGCATGCATTTGAAGATGATCGTCAGCAGGATCCGAGTCATCCGTTTAACCAGCCGCAGTTTCAGGGCGCAGGGATTCTGGCCGCCGGGCGAAATTTTGGCTGCGGGTCGTCACGTGAACATGCACCTCAGTCGCTGATGCGCTGGGGGATCAAGGCGATCATTGCAGAATCTTTCGCGGAGATCTTTTTCGGTAACTGCGGCTCACTCGGCATTCCTGCGGTGAAAGCCAGTCGTGCCGATCTTGAAAAACTTGCGGCGGCGATTCAGAAAAATCCAAAACTGGAAATCACCGTCGATCTGCAGAAGTTGACAGTCACGGCTGGCGATGTCGCATTCCCCGTCACCATGCCAAATAGTGCTCGCGATGCGCTGGCCACTGGCCAGTGGGATTACCTTGGTCGCTTGCTGATCGCCGCCGATCAGGTGACTGAACACGCGAAGACCGTTCCGTATTTAAGCGGCTTCCGAGCCTAAATCACTCAAAATCGCAATCGTCCGAGACTGAACCCATATATCAACAAGAATTTATAAGTCCGATTTCGGCGTTCTGATCGTGGACGGGTGACACGACCGACAACTCGTGCCTGAACATCCCAATTCCCGTCACCACAGCTGGCTCCATTTGATACTGCGTGACGCAACTGACCGACGTGGATTCACGATTCAGGCTATTGCGGTCTGGCATCAACGGCAAACTCGAAATGGTTTGCCTCACCTGGTTTCACCTGAACGGTCACCGGGCTTTTCGGAGCGTCGTAGTACTTCGTATGAATCCGACTCTTTTTCCCTTCTGACATATCCACCCAGTCACCTCCCTCATCGATGAAATCGTCTTTCATGTGGGCCGTGTCGCGAATAGCGACTTTATTCTCTCCCGGGGGGCACCCGATCTTCAGACAGCGTTGCTCAACTGGCGACTCAGGACACTACCGTCCAGTGCCGTCTCGTGGCACATGTCCATCGTGTCCTAGACCGAACTTGAACGGCTCCAAATTGAGCTTCGAGCGGTAGAAGACTGGGGATTTGTTAAAATAAGCATACATTTAAATTACATGTGTAGCCAGAAACTATCCGGATTTTCCTGGACTTTGTTTTTCCTGCCGCTACAAATCCGTCATGAGCAACCCAGACAAACGCCGCGTGCATGTGGCGGAAATCAAAAAAACCTACAAAGGCAAGGTCCACGTTTCGACGTACCTCCGCAGGACGTTTCGCCAGGATGGCAAGGTCAAGCATGAGACCGTGGCCAATATCTCCGACCTGCCGGACGATCTGCTCACCGTCATCAAGAATCGCTTGGCCACGGGACAACCGCTCGTCGGCGACGGCGGCACGATGACCATCGAACGCAGCCTGCCGCATGGGAATGTCGCTGCCGTGCTGGGCACTATGCGGAACATCGAACTTGATCAGTTCATCGCAGCCAGGCCATGTCGTGAGCGAAGCCTCGTGATGGCCATGATCGCTGATCGGATTCTCTCGCCCGGATCAAAACTCGGTTGTTCGGCAGGCATGCATCCGGAGACCGCTCGTAACACGCTCGCTGAGGAACTGCAGCTTGGCGAAGTCGATGTGCATGAACTCTACGACGCGATGGACTGGCTCCTAGAACGACAGGTTCGCATTGAGAACAAACTGGCGAAGACGCATCTGAAAGACGGCACGCTGGTGTTGTTTGATGTGTCTTCCAGTTTCTACACGGGAAAAAAATCGAGTCTCATCAAGCACGGCTACAGTCGCGATCATCGCAGTGACCGGCCGCAGATTGTGTACGGATTGTTGTGTGATCCGGAAGGACGTCCGATCTCCGTCGAAGTATTCCCCGGCAACACGGCAGACCCGAAAGCATTCACCAACATCGTCGCAGAAGTGCGCAAGCGATTCGGCATCACGAATGTGGTGTTCGTGGGCGATCGCGGGATGATCACCACGAAACGGATCAACGAAGATCTGCGAGACGTGGACGGGCTCGAATGGATTTCGGCGCTGCGTACGGAAGGCATTCGGTCACTCATGGACGCGGGCAAAATCAGCCGTTCATTGTTCGACGAAAAGGATCTGGCCGAGATCACGGACGAAGAGCATTTTCCCGGTGAACGATTGATCGTGTGTCGGAATCCGCTGCTGGCCGACGAACGTGCTCGCAAGCGTGAAGAACTGCTCAAGGCGACGGAAAAAGATTTGGATAAGATCGTCGCCGCCACTCAGCGAACACGCAAGCCGTTGCAGGGTGAAGATGCGATCGGACTGGCTGTGGGCCAAGTGATCGGCGATCACAAAATGAAGAAACATTTCGACCTGACAATTACAGAGAAGTGCTTCTCATACGCGCGTCGTACAGACAACATTACGGCGGAGGCTGCACTGGATGGCTTGTACGTGATTCGCACGTGCGTGTCGTCCGAGCGAATGAATTCCGACCATGTCGTGCTGACGTACAAGAGCCTTGCGAAAGTCGAGCGTGCGTTTCGAAGTCTGAAGTCGATTGATCTGCACATTCGCCCGATTCGCCACTGGAACGATGATCGTATTCGAGCGCATGTGTTCCTGTGCATGCTGGCGTATTACGTCGAATGGCACATGCGTGATGCACTGCGTGAATTGATCTTCGACGACGATGACATCGAAGCCGCTCAGGCGACGCGGAAGTCTGTCGTGGCGAAAGCCCAACGGTCGAAGTCTGCAAAGCAAAAGGACGCGACACGACGTACGCCGGACGACCTTCCGGTGCAGAGCTTCCAGAATCTGTTGAAGGACATGGGGACGCTGACGCGTAACAGTATCCGCTTCGAATCCAGCGCATCGGTGTTCAACCAACTGACGGAATCCACAACTCTGCAACGCCGTGCCCTCGAACTCCTTTCAACCCACGCGTAGCCAGAGACCGCATTTTCTTTTCAAGGATTTATGACGAGTATTCATTAAAAAACACTAGGTTCCGCTGCGGATTTTTATTTGAATGGCGGTTCAAGTTCGGACTAACCTGCGGAGTCATTCCGCCACCCGGAGTTGGGCCTCGTCTGGGTTATCGCGTGAGATCAGGGGTTCGCGGTTTACTCGCCCGCTCCCCGACAGGCGTGGCCGAATCGAGTTCACTTGTGTTACGGACTGTTCTTTCGCCTCCGGTTGCTCTCCACCCTTTCTGTTGAAAACGCAGTTACCTTCGGCTACAGAGCGGTAACGAATGCTCTGATCAGGACTCTCACCGGACTGTTCAATCGCCTTCACAGGCGCACAAGCGGCAGGGCGGCAGCTTGCCGAGTTCCGAGAATTTAATTGCGTAACATGTTGATCTCCGTGTACCTCTCGGAGGGCTGCCGCCCTGCCGCTCGCCTTTCGTCTTTCGTCTGCGGGCGATTTGTCGGACAAAAATGTCCAACCTACAAAACTCGGAGACCGACGCGCAGGTCCATGACGTTTGTGTGAGTCGGGCCCGTTTTGAACAAGCCATCGACGGCGTCTAAGAGCGTATACGAATCGTGCCGAGCGAGATAGCTGTCTGGATCGAGACCGCTGGCGGCGATTCGTGCGATCAGACATTCGTCAGCGATAGCTCCGGCTGCATCGGTTGGACCGTCTTCACCATCGGTCCCGCCGGACAGCAGAACGGTATTGTTCCAGTCGGCGGAATCTCTGTGAGCAGTAATTGCAGCCAGCACCAATTCCTGGTTGCGGCCTCCGCGCGCAGCTTTGACACCGTGTGATGCCGGGACGCCGCTGCTGTCCGGACGAACGGACAAGTTCACGGTTGGTTCACCGCCACTCAGAATGCAGATGCGACGTTGATGATCTAAGATGGATTGTTGCGGCGTGCCACCAGATTCCGTACGGATCGCCAGCAGACGCCCCATCAACTGGCGTCCTTCCTCGGCGGCTTCTCCGGCGTTTGCTGAACCCAGGGATTCCACTTCATATCCCAACGCCTCAGCCTTGACGGCTGCGGCATCGATCGCAATCGCGTTGCTCGCCACGATGCGATTGATAAGAGTGCGAGGCACAAGAGGATTGGCCTTCAGGTCAATGGCCCGAGCATCATCCGCCGTTCGTTCAAGAAATGCGACAACATGCGGCGGTATCCGGTCGAGCAGTTCTCTGTCTCGCAGAACCTGCAGCGCATCTGCGGCGCGTGGCACCCCGGGGGTGGTCGGCCCCGAACCAATGACCTCCAGCGGATCGCCGATCACATCGGAAATGATCAGAGCCACCAACGTACCGGCTCCACATGCTGCGGCCAGTCGGCCGCCTTTGACCTGAGACAGTTGAGTACGAACCAGATTCAGTTCGTGGATCGGTGCTCCGGTGCCCGCAAGGGCACGTGTCACAGACACCTTGTCGCTGAGCGAAATCCCCGGCACCGGACTGCATAACAAAGCGCTGGCCCCACCGGAGAGCAGCACGATACAGACGTCCGATTCCGCGAGTGATTGAACTCGGCGCAGGATTTCCTGAGTTCCGTTAACGGCTTCCTGCGTCGGTTCATTAAGACCAGCTGGTCGCGCAGCGTGAAGATGAATGTGATTCAGCGGACGCACGCAGTCGGCGGGAACATTCACCCAGCCGGAAACGCGGTCAGCAAAATTCGTGGCCATCAAGGCTGCTTCGATGCCGCTGGCCATTCCCGCCCCGGCCTTGCCGGCACCGACCACCTCGATCCGGCCAGTAGGCGGAATTTGAATTCGGACGTCAGCAAACCACAATTGGTCCAAGTGAACGCGAATCTGCTGGTCAACCGACTTCGCAGAATCCACGGCTGCGATGCCAGCGGACCAGATAGCAATAGCGTCGTCACGCAGCGACATAACTCACGCTGATGGCCTCATCTGTGAATAGGATGACAGCACCTCGAAAAGATCAGCGGAAATTCGCACATCATCATCGGCAAAATCAGCGATCCATGTACGATCCCAAATAATGGCGTCAGCCAGAATTCGAGTCAGTTCCCCCAGTTTCATCGAGACTTCCGGCTCAGAATAAACCGTCGCTTCACGAGCCTCTGCTCCGACAAACAAGCGCAATCTGGAACGCATGCGTGAATCCTTCAACGTCACAACCTCTTGTATTCTGGAACATCTCCGGACCGCCTTCGTTTCCCTGCAGCGGCACCCTTTGATATCCACCCCTCCTCTGCTCCGAACGTAGTTATCGGGCACACGATCATGCGACCTTCATGAAAAGTTCGGATTGGGTAAACGACTGCGGATTATCCGATAAACATGACTGTAACAGCCGAACAGCGGAAGTCAGGGGACTCGTGATGCGAAGCGGCAATTTCTGCCGCCGTAGACCAAATTATCGCATCAGACCGATGTGATGCTGACTCAATTGCTCGGTGCCGGATTCGGTGATCAGATAATTGTGTTCAAATCGCATTCCGCCCAAGCCGTCGATGTAGCAGCCGGGTTCGAGTGTGATGACATCACCTGCAATGAGCACATCGTCGCTTTCGGACACCAGGATCGGCGGTTCCGGGTGTTCAAGGCCAAGCCCATGACCGGCGTGATGCGCTAGGGGTCCGAATCCTCGCGATTCCAGTACGATCGATGCGGCTTTCCAGAGATCTCGACACGCAACACCCGCTTTCAGAATCGCAGCCGCCGCATGGAGCGCATCACGGCACGCTTCGAACTGTGCCACGATTTTGTCCGACGGTGGCCCCACGGAAATCGTGTTCGTGAAATCACTGCGATAGCCATGAATGATCACGCTGTAATCAAGAATAAACAGGTCACCATGCTGCAGGCGATACTGTGTCGGAAGTCCGCCTGCCTTGTGCAACATGGCATTGGTGGCGCGAAAATCACCATAGACAATACAGGGGCCACCGGCAACTTCCTGAGCCGCCCGCTGGACTTCGAGATACACCTCGAATTCTGAGACGCCCGGTTGAATCACATCAAAGGCGCGTCGATGACCGGCCTCACAGGCGCGCATGCAGGTTTTCAGCAGTTCCACCTCGTCAGCGTGTTTTGATCTGCGCAATGAGCGAATTACCGTGCCAAGTGTGGTCGGCTGTTCGTCTTCGTCGTCCGCAAACTGCCATGCCGCGTCTTCGGCAACCATGGAGGCCACCATTTCGGAAACACCTTCGGGTTCGATCAGCCCCGTTTCGCCACTCCAGACATTTTCAATGTCCGACAGAGCCTGGCAGAGTGCATCGTCGCGATTGGTGACCGATCTCTTGTGCGTGTACCACGGCACAATGGCTTCCTGATCGACGAAGTACGGCACTGTCGCCGATCGTTTCGCAAAATTGTCTGCGAGGAGAATCGCCTGACCCGCGCGCGTTAGCAGCAGCAGCGACTTCTGATCCGCCGAAAAGCTGAAGGGATTGATGCGGAAATTGCTGAAATACTGGACGTGCCGTGAATCGCCGATCAGAACCCACGAAATTTCGTCCGGCAACCGCTGCCAAAGTCTCGCCTGCCGTTCGCGGCAACCCGCTTGAGTGAGCATGTGATTCAGTTTCCTCGGGATTGGATGATTGTTGGAGAGGAGATCAGTCGACACATCATGTCGGGTGGCTGCATACCATTAAGGAAATATCTGCTGTCGAGAAGTGCGACTTCTGTACCTTGGACATTCATGTCCGAGTTTTCGCCTGAAAGTCTAGCGAGGACGAAAGATTCGTGAGGCAGAGTAGCCTCTGCCAGGACATTATTTCCCGGCCATGCGACGGACATGAATGTCCATCGTACTTTCGAACACTCTCTGTTCGGAGCACACGAGATGAAATTCTTACCAACAAATCGAACACTCTGTTCCTGCACGGTCCTTAACACTCAACCAGGAATGTCCGATCGAATGGGATGAAATCCCTGCGAGAATGCGTTACACCCCCCACGACATCAAAGAAGCCGTTTTCGAAAATCTGTAGCAGAGTTCGTGAGAACTCTGGTGCGTTGCGGTACGATCGCCGCTTCCCGAATTCTGACGAATCCGGCTACAACAAGTCGAATGCTGCTTTAAGGCCTGATTTGAATCTTCTTGAAAGTCCGGGACAACCATGCTGGATCCTCGCATTGACAAACTAGCAAATGTGCTCATCCACCACAGCTGCCGTCTCCAGTCCGGCCAGAAGGTATTGATCGAGGCGTTTGACCTGCCGGAACCGAATCTGGTCTGCCGACTTGTCGATGAAGCCTGCCGCGTCGGTGCGATTCCGATCGTGAACATCAAGCACAACGCCGTCCTGAGAAGCCTCTACCGTGGCGCGACGGAAGACAGCATGAAACTGGCGGGAAAATTTGAAGCGGCGGTGATGACCGAAATGGATGCGTACATCGGTGTGCGAGGTTCCGCGAATTCCAGTGAGTTCGCCGATGTCTCCGGCGATCGCATGGATCTGTATCAGCAACACTGGTGGCAACCTGTGCATGTGCAGATTCGCGTGCCCCAGACGCGATGGGTCGTCCTGCGTTATCCGACTCCTTCGATGGCTCAGGCGGCCAGCAAGAGCTGCGAGCAGTTTGAGGAGTTCTTCTTCGACGTCTGTACGGCGGACTATGCGAAGATGGCCGAGGATCTGAAGCCGCTTAAAGCCCGCATGGAAGCTGCCGATCGTGTACAAATTACCGCCCCGGGGACCGACCTGACTTTCTCGATCAAAGACATTCCGGTGGTCCCGTGTGCCGGCGAATGCAATATCCCAGACGGCGAATGCTTCACCGCTCCGGTCAGAGACAGCGTCAACGGCACGATTCAGTTCAATACGTCCTCTCGGTATCAGGGGACCGTCTTTGATGGCATTCGGTTTGAACTGAAGGACGGAAAAATCGTCAACGCGACGTGTCGGAACGCTCCGGAACGACTCAATCAGGTGCTGGATTCTGACGAAGGTGCGCGGTACATCGGGGAATGGTCGTTCGGCACAAACAATCGCATTCTGCATCCGATGCTCGACACGCTGTTTGACGAAAAAATTGGCGGCTCGTTTCACTTCACACCGGGGAACGCTTACGAAGAGGCTGACAACGGCAATCGTAGCCGCGTGCACTGGGATCTTGTCTTGATTCAGCGCGGCGACTATGGTGGTGGAGAAATCTCATTCGATGGAAAAGTCATTCGCCGTGACGGTTTCTTTCTGCCGGACGACCTGCAACCGCTGAACGAAGGATTGCCGAAGTAATCTTCCCGGATGGGACAGCGTACCGCTGGCTCCCTGTCACACCCTGCGTCGGGGCATAGAGTCCCCGCGTCGGAGACACGGGCAACAATGTGCCCCGACTCTCCGAGGCGGGAACCTGGCTTCAGCCACCCGAAATCGGGGGATACAGCAGCAGCACATCGCCAGCCTTCAGCAGGTGTCTCGCCGCCATCGCATGCGCGATCGTCTGATCATTCACAAACAACAGGACACTTCGTTGAGCCATCCCGTCCGCCGTGACCAGCCGTTCTGCGAGTGTCGCCCCGAACTGAGCCGCGATGGTTCGAAGTGCGTCCGCGACACTGCACGCATCCGGCACCGAAACCACCGCCTGGCCGACACCCGCGACATGACGCAGTTGTGCTTCAAATTGTACAATGATTTCCATCGGTCGTTCTTTCATTTCCGTCGCATGACTCTAAGTCGAGTGCTTTCGTCTTTGTCATCTTTCGCTGGTTCTTCGCATTTTCATCAGAATATTGGTCGAATGCGCCTCCGCCGCTCGCTTTTCGGACTAAGGAAAGGCCGTCTGCGAATTCTGACCCACTGGCAGCCCCGGAGATTGGCGCATTGGCAGGACTGTCAGCGGATCATAGGTGGCACTGTGCAGGAAACACTGACCTAACGCCTGACCAGTCAGCAACGACGAACTTATGGCAGAAACACTCTGCCACCCGAGAGCCATGTGACAAAGCCATTCGCTCCGTCCCAGAAAGTCATGACCGGAGTCAAGTGTCCAGTCGGGCCTGAAGACTTTGCTAATGCGCTGTGAGAGATTCCTCGCCCAATTTCTCCGTGGACTGAGGCCATCTATGATCCACATTGCATCCAGCAACGGCGTCCTGTTGCGGACACCTGGACGGGCTGTCGCCGGAACGGGATGTCCTCCACGCACGGCATCAATCAGCATTCCCGTCCAGTCGACACCACCAAGGTAACCCAGATGAACTGCCGGATTGGCTCGCGGATTGGCATCGATTAGACAAGGAGTGCCATCGTTGTGATCAACAACAAAGTCCAGGCCCAGAAACCCGCTCCAGCGAGTGGCTTCGGCAAGCCGTTCCGTCAATTCAGCAATTCTAGGGTGAACGATTGATTCCCGGTGAGATGACGTGCCCCCGTTCTCCGGGAAGCTGCGCAACGGACGATAAATGACTTCGCCCAGTTTTCGCCCTTCGTGACACAACATAAGTGTGTAGATCTCTTCGCCGTGAATCTTCTGCTGCACAAACGGCGGCGCGGCGTAACGACGCGATTCGCGAGCATGGAGTAATTGAAAACGCTCGACCAACTCCGGCATGGAATCGCAGTATTCACGCCCAATGCTGTTGTTGCTGGTTGGCAGTTTCAGCACGACGGGAAACCGCAGCGCACTCAACTGACTTTCCAGATCGTCAGGAATCGGCCGGGGCACGGTGGGAGGCGCTGGTATCTCCAGTTCACAACACAAGTCATAGAGACTGGGCTTGTGATGCAGCCGCCACATCATCTCAAATGGCGGCAGCAGCAGAGACGTCAGAGATTCCACCTCATCACGGAACTCTGCCAGCAGCAAAGACTCTTCAAATGTGGGCAGCAGCAGGTCATAGGGTCGCGACTTGAGTTCCCGGATGAGAGCCGACAGATATCCGGCTGGATTGCGAGCAAGAGACGGTGTGCATAACCACTTCGTCTTCGGAATAGCCTTGCCGACGGACCACCAGTGATGATCGGCGGCCGTCACATCGACTCCGCTGGTGCTCAAGCCCTGAATCAGCCTCGCAGTAAAGAACATCGAGGAACCGGTAACGAGCACTCGCATGTGGTCTTTAGTCTGCGTAAGAGGAATCTGCATGATCGCAGGCCCGAACGCTATGAAGTCTCCAGCCGGATCGTCAAGCCTCAGCGATTGCATGCACACCGGAGCGAATAAAATCTGCAAGCTTCACATATGCACCAGATTGCTCGGCCAAGCGAGGAGTACACCATATCATGTGCCGAAACGCCTGTCCCTGTGGAAGACTATTGAAAATGAGACACAGTCGCACGCGTTCGGGTTGGCCCGGATTTCAGACAGAATCGTACCGTGGAATGCGGGTGCGATTCATCTTCCGATCTTCAGTTTTCGTGTCCAATACATCCCTTCCGCCCCCAGTGCGATCCGTGAATTTTTAAAATTCGAACCATAGAATTCGCGCAGCGAACCTCGACTTTGCATCGACCGCACCGATTCTCACGGCTCGACCCGGTTGTTTGGAACCCGATGTTCCGTAGAATGAGGCGCGCAACTGACGTATTTCAGCTGCAGGAATCCCGTTCATCCATTTACGCAGAAATGCAAACCGTGCCGCTGCAATCTATACAGCAGGCGATCGATGCCCTTCAAAAAGGCGGCGTGATCATCGTCGTCGATGATGAAGATCGCGAAAACGAAGGCGACTTCATCTGCGCAGCGGAATCGATCACGCCGGAACAGGTCGATTTTATGCTGCGAATCGGTCGCGGCACGCTGTGTGTCCCGGTGGCCTCCGAAGAAGCCGCAAGATTAAAACTGCGTCCTGTCGTGGACGAATCCAGCAACAATGCGCCAAACAAAACGGCATTTTTACGCGCCGTGGATCATACGTCAGCCGGCTCAGGCGTAAGTGCTCTTAATCGTGCCCGCACGATTCGCGCGCTGGCGGACCCCGCTGCGATCGCTGACGATTTCCTGCAGCCAGGACATGTGAATCCGCTCGCGGCAATGGAAGGCGGCGTCCTGCGCCGAGCTGGTCATACGGAAGCAACCATCGACCTCATGCGACTTGCCGGTAAACGCCCGGTCGGAGCGCTGATCGAGATTTGCAGCCAGACAAGTCACGGCATGGCAGATTTTGCAGAGCTTCAATCTATCGCCAAAGAGTATGACATCCCGATGATCTCGATAGAGGATTTGATTCGTTATCGAAGACTTCGCGAACAATTGATTACGCGAATCGTCTCGGTTCCGATGCCAACGGCGGAATTTGGCACGCCAACGGTCATCGGCTATCAGGTCGCCCATGAAATTCAGGAACCACTGGCACTGGTTTGGGGCGACCTCAGTCAGGCGGATGCCCCTTTGGTTCGCATGCATTCGTCGTGCTTCACTGGCGATGTGCTGGATTCACTGCGCTGTGACTGCGGGGATCAGTTACGGATGGCGATGCAGATGATCTGCCGTGAAGGGACAGGAGCCGTTGTTTACCTGCCTCAGGAAGGACGAGGCATCGGCCTGCTGGCGAAGCTGAAGGCATATCAGCTTCAGGATCAGGGACTGGACACGGTTGAAGCCAATCATCGTCTAGGCTTCAAGGCTGACATGCGCGACTATATGGTCGGCTTACAGGTCCTGAAGGATCTTGGTCTATCGCGTGTCCGGCTGCTGACCAACAATCCCAAGAAAACGCATGCGTTTGTCTACACCGGAGTTGATCTGCATGTGATAGAGCAAGTTCCGATCGTCGCGCCCCCGCATTCGCTGCGTACGAATTACATGACAACAAAACGTGAAAAAATGGGACATCTGCTGCCGGATGAAGTCGTACAGGCAAGAACGCCGACCGATGCCGACGCCGCAAAATGAGCATCGTCGAGTTGCTCGAAGACCGGTGTTTGTTTATGCTCCACGCGGTCATAAGTGAGAGAATTGGCGAGCGGCATGCGTCAGCTTGCCGGTACAAAAACGACGTAGCGGAGGGCTCACGCCGCTCCGCTCGCCTGACTCATTTCCGGCCGCACGCAAGGTACGTTGTATCTCTCACCAGATTTTATTCCTCTCAAAACCTCCTGCTCCGATTGCCGCATGAAATTTGCCCTCGTCATTCCCGATGGCGTCGCCGACGAACCTCAGCCTAATCTTAACAGCTGCACGCCGCTCGAAGCTGCCAGCATTCCCAATATGGATGAAGTCGCCGCCTTGGGACTTGTTGGCCAAACGGACAACGTCCCGGCGTCAATGCCATCCGGCAGTGATGTAGGCACCATGAGCCTGTTTGGTTACAGCCCGCTCGAATTCCACACCGGTCGCGCGCCGCTGGAGGCGGCGGCTCAGGGAATTGAACTGAGTGACGGTGACTGGGCCATTCGGTGCAATCTGGTCACGGTCGCCGATGAACGGATGCAGAGTTTCACCGCCGGACAGTTTCCCTCGGAAATGGCTCGGGAACTCATCGAGCTGCTGCAGCGAGATCAGTGCGGCGACAGTCACTGGAAGTTTCATACGGGCGTCAGTTATCGAAATCTGTTGCTGTATCGCAGTCGCGGGGCAGCAGCTCCCTTCGCACGGCAAACCGACAGCACGCCGCCGCACGATATCACTGATCAGCCGATTGCGGAGCATCTGCCGACAGGTCCGGGATCAGTTCAACTGCTGCAACTGATGAATCGCAGTCGTGAGTTGTTTGCCGCCGCTGGCTGCAACCAGCAACGTATGTCCAGCGGAGATCTGGCTGCGACGCAGATCTGGCTTTGGGGACTTGGCCAGCGTCCGGCATTCATTCCGTTTCTGGATCGCTATAACGTTCGCGGCGCGGTGATTACCGCTGTCGATTTGCTACGAGGAATTGGTCGGCTGCTGGGTTGGGAGGTTGTCGAAGTTGCAGGAGCTACCGGTTATCTCGACACCGACTACGCCGCCAAGGGGCGAGCCGCGATAGAAACACTGTCACGGCCGGATGTGGATTTTGTGGTCGTGCATGTTGAGGCCACTGACGAAGCCTCTCACGAAGGACTTGTTGCTGAGAAAGTCCGAGCTGTCGAAAACATTGATCGACACATTGTAGGACCTCTACATGAATGGATGAAACAACAGGGTGATTATCGCCTGTTAATTTGTCCTGATCACCCGACATTTCTTCGCACCAGAACTCATAGCCACGGTTACTGCCCATTTGCCATGTGCGGCTCCGGTGTTGTGGCTGATAAAGCAACATCTTACAGCGAAGTGTCAGCGGCGGTGTCCTCCGTTAGACTGCCTCACGGCTGGGAGCTGATGTCGCGATTCCTGACAGGAGCAGGGAAGTCGCATTGAGTTGCGACTCCCTTCTCTCAGAATAAAACGTCTACCTCGTGGTCGAAGACCGAGCTCGGCTGTTCAGTTGTCACCGAACGCAAATGTGCTGGCACGGAAACATATGACGGAATCCAGTCCTTCGGCAGTCCTGATCCCGAATCTGCTGTGGCGCACGCTGCATTGGCCTTGCTGGCTGTTTTGCCGATTGTGGCTGCGTGTGCATTGTTCGGGAGTTGAGAATATTGATAGCACCAAAGGCGGACTGTTACTGGTGAATCATCAGAGTTTTCTCGACCCCTTACTGGCTGCTTTGTCGCTGACTCGTCCCGTGTCCTTCCTTGCCCGTGACAATCTGTTCCAGGTGCCCGTTTTTGGCTGGCTGCTCCGCCGCACCTACGTGATCCCGATCAGCCGAGAAGCCGCGCGGGGGGGAAGTATTCGGCTTGCGGTGGACCGTCTGGAACAGGGTTTTCTGATCGGCGTTTTTCCGGAAGGAACGCGATCAGCCGGCTCGGAAGTACGTGCTTTTCGACCTGGGTTTCTGGCGATGGTTCGCCGGACGAACCAGCCTGTTTATCCGGTCGGCATCTTTGGTTCAGACCGCGCAATGCCGCGTGGTGCGTGGTTTATCCGACCGGGGCGAATTGAAGTCGTCTATGGAGTTCCATTCACGCCGGAAGAGATGGCCCACCTTCAATCCAGCGACGACGCAGCCTTCTGTGAACTGGCGCGTCAGCGAGTTTCCGAATGCGTTGCAAAAGCCGCCTTGTCGCGAAGACCCGGTTTCTGGGACAATGTGCGTGGCAAAAAGCGGGGCATCGAATAACGGACTGACGATGCAGCGGGCATCAACACTTACGGGGCGGGCATGGATGCGGACTCCTTCAGATCAACTTCTTCGAATCCTCACAGATCAAAAACTCTGCACACAGGCTGAGCTGGTTCATTGCGAACCGTATGTGCGACGACTTTGCCATGATCTGCCGGATTTTGATTCCGTCTGGCTGGATGCTCTTGTCCAGCAAAGATTTCTGACCGCATGGCAGGCCGATCAACTTCAGACGGATGTGGCCGATTCTGTCGTTGTCGGGCGATTTCAGCGTCAACGGGCTCTTGGTCGATTGACGTATCTGGCCACCGATGAAAAACGGCGTGAGCAGTTTCTTCTGCGTCAGGTGCCCGATGTTCGTGCCGCAGCACTTGACCAACGCATCGAGGAACTGCTCTCATCGATCGATCGTCTCCGCAGCACAATTCCAGCCTCACTGACTGTGCCTCAGGAAGTTGTTGCGTTTGTGCCATCGAATAATCCTAATTCTGATCGGTCAAAGACTACAACGTCCGCTCGCTTTTTGGTATCGAAATTCATCCCGGGCTGGTCGACGGAAGAATTGCTGATGCGCGGCGGGCGATTGCCGTGGGAAGTCGTCGCCGAAATTGGACGCGAGCTGCTTTCCGCACTGACGTGGCTTGAATCCGCTCGATTGCTTCACGGAGATCTAGTCCCTCGCAACGTGCGGCTTGATTTGCGTGGCGGCATTCATCTGGTTGATCCGTTTTCCCGGCGACTCAGCCAGCCCGCGTTTGCACTCACCGATCAACTGACGCTGCGAGACTGCGATGGCGTTGCTCCGGAACAGGTTGGTACTGGGCGCGCGGCCGACGCTCGCAGTGAACTTTACGCGCTGGGATGCCTGCTCTGGCAGTTACTCACCAGTCGCCCGGTCGTGCTGAGCGCCGATCCTGCCACGCGGATGATGAAACAGAAAGATCACGATATCGCCGACGTGCGAGGTCCGGTGCCGGATTGTCCGGAATGGATGTCGCGGCTGATTCAATCAATGACACGCCGCTCACCGGAACTGCGTCCGGGCAGCAGTGCGGAAGTTTTGAAGGCGTGGAAAACTGCGGCGGGAAACAGCCAGGGCCATTCCCGCGCCCTGGCTCGGCGGATGCCCGACCATCCGATACGCAAAAATGTGCGACCGAGGGTGCGCGCGAGTCGCAACGGCCTGTCATGGCAATGGCCGATGGCCGCAGTTTCTGCGATGACGATACTCGTATTTCTCGCAGCACGATCCGGTATCCTGCCGCAAACACTGCATTTGCCAACCAGCCCGGATGTCGTTCGTGATGCGCGAAGTGCTGATTTACGGGCGACAGAGGTTGAGAACAAAATCAGTGGACCAGTCGCGATGCCGCCGATCGATGCAGACGGCGTGATTCATCTGGAATCGGGCATCACGTATCTGGCCGAACGCCGTGAGTTTCCAGGCACTTTGCGGATTGAATGTGATGCAACGCCGCCCGCCGACGTTGCCGTTCCGATCGGTACGCAATGGGTGTTGCAGGCGCGCACACTGGAACTGCACGGCATCACAGTGGCGCAACAATCGGGCGTAGTCGCCACAACTGGAGAATCCAGCCATTCGACGGTATCCCATCTGCTTGCCGTTCAGAGCAGCGCATTGACGATCGATGGATGTGTGATTCAGTCACCAGCGGTGGAAGACAATTTCGTCGGCCTTGCATGGCATCGTCTGTCGGGGACAGAAGGTAGTGTGATGATTCGAAACAGCGTCTTTGCCGGTGGTGGCTACGCGGCGTCCTTCAATCATCCTCCACGACGTTGTGAACTGGACAACGTGTTGCTGGCGAATCGTGGCAGCGGCATCCTGTGCGAATTCAAAAAAGGTGACTCCGATTCCTGGGGTGTGTTCTGCACGAACGTCACGCAGCGCTTTGGGTTCAGCGTTGTCGATGCAATCGTCCACAGTGGCGGGATTGCTCGATTGAGTCTGACGATGACTGCCACGGAATCTGTATTCGCACCGCAAATGGCGATTGTGCGTTTGCAGCCTCCAGCGGCGTGGCGACCAGATGCGATGCAGGTGCAGGTTCGCGGTGGTGAAACGGGCAATCCCGCTGTGGTGCCACCGTCTGTTTCGACGGCGGTGTACATCGACAAAGCACTGGGGCAACCGGTAAGCCTTCCGGAATCGCAGTTGAAGAATGATGGCGTACTGCTGGCAGATCTGATTTTCGAAGAAACCACATCAGGTGCGGCCGGAGTGGGCGCTGCTTCAGCAGAACAGACATCACCGTGGATCAATTCGTCCCTTGTTGATTTCGAAGGGCCGAAACTCACCACGATGATGCCAGGAATTGTTATCGCGCGATTACCAAAACCGCAATGACATGACTTGTTGAACCTCGACACCAACGGTGTGACCTTTGGTGGTGAGTCTTTGCAATGTCGATCAATCAGAACTCCACATGGGCATGTCAGCAGGGAGGATTTTCAGAAGGGGATCAAGGTTCGCGCCATTCTCAGAATTGCGCTTGGGAAAAGCGGTCAGGAACCAATAGTGCGAAGCACCCTGGGGGCCATTTGGCTATTGGTTCCTGACCCCTTTTCCCAAGCCAGCGTCTTTCAGAAACAGCCTTTCGCGTGGGGCCTCGCCCTGAATCGTGAGAACAGGAACGATCATTTTTTGAGCCTTGTGTCGCGTTCGGACTGTCCGACTGATGCCGATTCCACTTCTAATGGCATCCTCCGTGCCAAAGAATCGTCAAAGTCCGCAGGATTTGTCGGCGATGCGACAAACCCCTGCCAGACTTCGTTTCCGGCTAAAGTCCGCAGCGGCACTGTCTGCCGACATACCCGCAATGCACCACGAACTGCGTCTTCATCGTGACACCGCCTGTGCTCAGAATGATGACTGCCCCATGAGACACACCAATTCCTGCCGACGTTCACACTCCGGTGTCAAAGTAGTACGCCATGGTTGGATTGCAGAAGCTACAAGGAATTGAACGTTTGTGCCTCGGGTGTCTTACGGCTACGGAGTGTTCCCTGGCGAGGTCTCGGACATGAATGTCCAAGCTACCGAGAACGCAGTTTTGGACCGTTCGAGAAATGGCCGTCGCAAAGTTTGGGGAACGCATCAACGCCGCCGGTCCGTGAGGTTCCCTCTCCGATTGACATTTTGAAGATGATTGAGTGCTGATTGCGGAAACACGTTTCGCCCTACTTCAGAGCATTCGAATCGATGACCTCGCCACCATCGATTGAGAACAGATGCATCAGCGTTGTCGCCTCATTGTCACGAGCAAAGAATCGGACTGACCCGTCCGCAAGGCTGGCCCGGAAGCCTTTTGTCTCCGGCTCAATCATCGAACCGATTGGATCTTTCTCGTCGATCACCAGATCATCAGGTTTTGTCCAGGTGACAGCGTGCGATTCATCAGCCTGCACCAGCCAAATGGTGTTACTCGTCCCATCTGTAATATTCTGAATCTTGACGGACGGACCGATGCGACCCATCATACTATGATCCGTCAACGGCGCTACGAAACGAGTGGTTCCAGGCCTCGTGCTGCGTCCGCCAGATCTAAACACGGAGGGCATCTTTTCGATCAGCGTTCGGTTGTGATCACTGTCCCAGGCCTCGTCCAGATGAAACTCCCGATATAGAGCGTTCTGGTCGAGATAAGGAAGCACCATCACACGCCAGCTCAGAAGACGTTTTCCCTGTTTGTCAACCAGAGACTGCGCCGGAAATGCGCCGAAGCTGTCATGAAAGTTATGCATCGCCAGAGCAAGTTGCTTCATCGCATTGGGAGCGTCACTGGCACGTTCTGCCCCCAGCAGTTTTCTGAGAGTCTCCAGCTTCCTGAGCGCGTCTTCCACCGAGGCCGTCGTCAATTGAACTGATTTTTCGACAGCGGTCACCTTCAACGAAGCTGCATCGATTTCTGGTTGCGAACTGCTCAACGTGTTGACCGCAGCCGCCAATTGATTTGCGGCCTCCTCAGACTTCATTTCAATTCGGAGCCGACCGGATGTCGGAGGGAGTTCGAGCGACAATGCTACCCATTGAATGGACGATACATGTGTAGCCATTTCTACGGCAGCGTTCATGTAGGCTTCACCTTGAGTACTCGCAAACGCCAGCATCATGCCGGACATACTGGCAGCGAAGTTGTCTGGGCCAACGACCGTTTGCGAATCAAGATACTTCTCAACGCCATGATTTGCTGACGAGTTTTGCCCATGAACGCATGGAATTATCAGACAACAGAGTGCCGTTGCGGCGATCCACGAACGAAATACGGCGTAGTTCATGAGTTTCTCCTATGAGTAAATTGTGCGAGTAAATAGTAAATGTAGTGTTAGTTCGACAGCGTCACACAAGTCCCTTCTCCCCCGAAATCGGGGGAGAAGGTGGCCGACAGGCCGGATGAGGGGGGGTCAGTTGCCTGACGATGTCCAATCAAGAAATTCCGCCGCAGAGCATCGGGGCACGATGCTTATTGGCTGATCTGAATTCGGTATTCCCGCAGCGTTTCGGGACTTGCCGATACGTCCGCTGAGAGGGTTACTGTGGCTCGCCCATCGATTGACTCAATTCGATAACCGAATTGTTTTGCTGTATATGGATCCAGCATGGCCGGCACCGGATTCAACTGATCCAGCGATTCGGGCAGTTTTCCATCGTGGTTCGCCGCATGCATCCGGAGTGCTTCGACCGTCATCAGCCGCTGATGCGTCAACAGTCTTCGAATCTCCGCCTCGTAGGCCTGTGAAATTGCGGGAAAGAGGACCGAGGCGAACATTGCTCCGCCGGATGACCAGCGTTCCTCCTGAACCCATTGCCGAAATCGTTGGTCACCGGTGACCATGAAAGGTCTGCGCATTTCGATCGGCAACAGGAAGGCTTTGACGCTTTGATCTGACATCCGTTGAAGTTCTCGCGCTGTGTCGATAATGACAACCTGTGTCGGCGGCATGCCTGCCAGCGTTTCAGCGGAATAACCAGAAGAAAGAAGGCGTTGTCGTGCTGGCTCCACAAAACCGACAGTAGCCATGGCAAGCGCCAATGAGACTCTGTTCGATGAATCATTCGACAATTGTCCGAGCGGCTCCAGAGAATCGACCTATTTCTTTCTCCACACTTCCTCTGGATAATTCACCTGCTCGGCGTCGGCGAGAACAGGAAATACTCTCGTCAGAAAGTGCATTTCAAACTGCACCGAATCACGGAATTTTGAAATGGGACGAGGCAGACTGGCAAGAGCCCAATACAGGTTCGGACACCCTGGAGTTTGAATGGCTCGATCAACGCAATCCTCCATGACCGAACCTATGGCAATCGCGACAAGTTGTTCAATCAGCGTTTCGCCGGTCGCGATCAACGACGACAACCGGTAGCCGTCGGAGATTGTAGAAACAGCTCCTGCGAAATCCTGTCGATCGAGTTGTTCAAGAGCCCGCAATCGCAGCAGCCGTGCCAGTGATCTTGCTTCCTGAACATCAGGAAGCAGGTAGCCATACAGTTCAACTCCCTGAAGGTCGCGAATGTGGTGGTCCATATCGACCACTTCTGAAAGAGCCATCGTATGAAGTTCGCTGAGTACCGCCGTCTGGGTGTCAACAAAGTTCCGGATTTGTGAGATACTCGGATCTTCACCATCTGTGATCGAGAATGCATCCAGTTGCTTTCGCAAGCTCCTGGGGCTGACTGAGCAGAAGCGTCAGCGCTCGAAAGAAATGCAGCTGAGCGGAGCCTAGCTTCAGCGTATGTCGAGCTGGCCAGAACTGGTACTTCAATGCGGGAACAGGCTCTCCCGCAGGCGTGGTGACTCGAAGCCTCGCCGTCTTTTCTTTTTGCTGCTCCAAACTGCGTCTTCCGGCGGAGGATCTTCTGTGGCCAGTCTTGCAAATGCCTCCTAGACGCAGTCTTCCGCCAAATTGCAGCGCGCCCTCGCCAGCAACTGTAACGAGGCGGCATGCTGTTTCCACAATTCGGCGATATGAGACGAGGACAACACAGGCTCGGATTTTCCTTGTGATGGTTGCCCAAAAACCGTGTCCGCCAAAGTTACATCATATTGACGCCACCCGTCGATGATTGTCCCAGGCTTTTCCTGTGATTTTGTTCCAAAGTCGCCATCACGCTCCGCGTGATGAGCCTTCGTGCTCAAACGTGGTTGAAGTCAACGGGCTGCAACTTGCTACGTCTGCGCGTTCCAGTGGCATCGTCACGGCAGCATGACGACTACGCCAATCACGGGCGAATCAGCTATGATGCGACGCACTTTGCGGCCAGCATGCCACGGAAAATGCCGATCGATCGAGACAGGAAAACCAGCAATGATCCAATCACCTCTGCTGAAATCCACAAACGGCTACATCAACGGAAAATGGTGTGCGGCAGATTCAGCTCACACGATGCCCGTCATCAATCCAGCCACTGGCGAAACAATCGCGATTGTACCTGTCATGGGGCGTGACGAAACAACGCGCGCGGTCGATGCAGCGGCCCGTACGCTGGTGACGCCCGCCTCGATCGAACAACGAGGCGAATGGCTGGGTCGTCTGGCAGATCTGATCACAGAACATCGAGACGAACTCGGTCGGATCATCACGCATGAACATGGCAAGCCATTTGCCGAAGCACAGGGCGAAGCGGACTACGCGGCCAGCTTTTTTCGCTACTACGCAGGCTGTGTTGATTATCTCAGACCGAAACAACTTGCCGAACGGCCTCGCAATCATGCATGGACCGTTTACTACCGACCGGCCGGTGTGGCCGCACTGATCACGCCGTGGAATTTTCCGCTCGCGATGCTGGCGAAGAAATTCTCAGCGGCACTGGCGGCGGATTGCTGTTGTGTGATTAAGCCGTCATCGAAAACGCCGCTGTCGATGGTGGCGCTGTTTTCGCTGATCGAACAAATCGGTTTGCCACCGGGCAAGGCGAATCTCGTTCTTGGCCCTGCGGGCGAAATCAGCGATGTGCTGTGCCAACACTCGGCTGTCCGCGTCATCAGTTTCACGGGATCAACGTCGGTCGGGAAGAAACTGATCGCCGACACCGCGCCCCACCTGAAGCGTCTGGCTCTGGAGCTTGGCGGAAACGCCCCGTTCATCGTGTTTGACGACGCCGATGTGGACCGAGCCGTCGATCAGCTGATGTCAAATAAGTTTCGCGGAGCCGGCCAGACGTGCGTGTGCGCCAATCGCGTGTACGTGCAGCAAGGCATCGCAGATGCGTTTGCCGAAAAACTGGCCGCGCGAGCCAACACAATCAAGATCGGCAACGGAATGGAGGAAGGCGTGACGATGGGCCCGCTGATTGATCGCAAGGCATTTGACAAAGTGAAACGGCACGTCGATGACGCGATCTCAAAAGGCGCAAAACGAGTCGCCGGTTGCGCACCGATCGAACCGAAACCGAACGAGGGCTGTTTCTTCCCGCCCACAGTCCTGCGTGGTGTCACGGCGCACATGGAATGCGTCCACGACGAAACCTTCGGCCCGCTGGCACCCATCATCGAATTCCAGTCTGAGGAAGAAGCCATCGAAGCGGCGAACCGGACAGAATACGGTCTCGCAGCCTACGTCTTTACCGCCAGCGACGAACGCGCCGCTCGAGTCATCCCGCGCCTCAGCTTTGGCCACGTCGGTCACAACACCGGCTCCGGCCCGACCGCAGAAGCCCCCTTCGGCGGCATGAAACACTCCGGCTTCGGCAGAGAAGGCGGACTGGAAGGACTGCACGATTTCATCGAAACTCAGACAGTGCCGCGACCGTAGTCACAGCATTGGGCTAAGCGTTTGCAGTCATATCGGCAATCTTATTTGCCCAGTCATATCCGGATGTGACGGGCGGTAAGGATCTTCCTTCCTGCTGGTAGAGTTGAACGGTTTCTTCAACGATCTGACAAAGTTCGGCGAATACCGTCTGTTCGTCGTCCCCATGACAACCACCGTAGAACAGACCCGGGCAACTGCCGACAAAGCAGTTGTCTTCGTCCGACCATTCAATTAGCTTTACGTATTTCGCAGGTTGATTCATGATGTTGATTCCTCAATGGCTCTATTCACGGCGCGCTCCTGGTATCGCTTAGCGTCATCGCCCGGATTTCCGGAGATCGTTATGGGCCTTGCAACTCGAGAGTGGACAAAATTCCGATGACTGCCCTTGCCACTTCGATCCGAAAACCCGGCTGCCAGCAAGTCTGCAATCAACTCGCGAATCTTTCGCGGCATTCAATTCTCCTCTGGATATGCCTTCAAAAGGCGACCAATATTCTAACACGCCGTGCGGGCCAAGTCACCATCTCTCAGCGGGGATCTTCTGGAACACGAAATCCTCGACGCCCCGGATTGTTCGCAACGTATGTTGACCGTTGCCTCCTGCTTACATTGTTGATCCGCAAGGCCGACCGCTGCACAGTTGGCGGACGTTGATCCTCCCGTATCTTGAACAAGAACCACTTTACAAGAAAATCGACCTTTCAAAACCGTGGAACGACCCGGCGAATGCAGACGCATATCGAACTGTTCCGGCCATCTACCGTTGTACCAGCGCGACGCTGCCGCCAAATTACACGAGCTACCTCGGTAGTGTTGGCGAGAACGCCTGCTTTCATCCTACTGAGCCCCGAGCGATCTCAGAGATTACCGACGGCACTACAAATACGCTGATGGTTTTCGAAGTGGCTGAGGAGAACGCTGTCCACTGGATGGCTCCTTTGGACGCCAGCGAAGATATGGTGCTGAAGTTCGGAAAGAACGGCAAACTTGCTCATCCAGGTGGAACTCAGTTAGCCCTGGCAGATGGCAGTGTTCGATTTATCTCTGAAGACATGCCTCCAGCGCCCCCTCATGCATTGATCTCCATCGCAGGAGATGATCACGTCGGAGACGTATTAAATGACAATAGTGGAATTGCTTCGGCGAGCGGCATGCGTCAGCTTGCCGGTACATTGCGATCTATGAGTTTGGTGTTACTGGCGCTGAAGCGTCTATCGCAGGTGTACCGGTGGGCTGACGCCGCACCGCTCGCCAGTTCGCGAAACGAATCACTTCGTAAGCCATCAGCGGCAGCAACCAGCTCGTCCAGGCCGCCAGCGGATAAGACCATTCACTTTCGACGCCGGTGACTATCGTCAGCCCACCGATTACTCTCAGGACCACCGCTGAGCATAACAAGATGAAGCATCGCAACATCCAGCGTTGATGCTCAGCAAATCGGCGCGTCACTGCCGATCTCCAGCCGAGCGCAACACAGATCCCGGTCACGACGGCCAACGCCGCAAATCCAGTGCCCGCGATGGCACCTGCTTCAGCATACCGGGCCATCCACAGGCCGCTGTCCACAGGCCGCTGGGAGCGACCAACAGCAGGACGCACGAAACTTGAATCCGACCCAGAACCCGATGCCATTTTGCAAACCGCAGGCGAAATTGTCTGCTGACCAGAATCATGCCCAAAATGAGCGAGCAGGGACCGGACGTAATATGCGTATAAAACGCCCACTGGTAACTGCCAAAGAAATAATGTTCCCGCCCTTGCAGAAAATCGGATTCAAAATTCGGCGGCATGTAATCGCGATAACTTAGGAACACGCCAGCGGTCACTCTGCAAATCAATACGCACACCAGCAGTTTCAGGATACGCGGCAGCGTTATCGAGCGGAGATGATGCATGTCACGTAAATCTGTTCAGGCTTGCTGTTCATCAATTTCTTCAGCCGTCAGCGATGGCTGACCGGGGCCACGAACACGAAGTATCTGCACTTCTCGTCCCAGGCAACGTACGATCATGCGGTATGTATTTCCCTTTCGCGTTCTAAAGAATGCCTGCCGCAATTCAATCCCCAATAGGTCTGCTTCGGGAGCCTTGGAAAACGCTTCCGGCGACTTTTTCAGCGAGGTCTGAATCTTTTCGAAAGCAATCAACAATCGTGCCGCGCCCTCGGGGGATCGTTCATGAATCCAGCCGACGATCCGGTCCAAATCTTCCCTGGCACGCGGAAGCACTCGAACCCTGAAGTCCGTCATGATTCGCTGGCCAAATTGTATTTGTCTCTGATTTCACGTACGACGTCTTCGACTGGCCGACCTTTCTCACCACGCTCAATATCTCGCAGGGATGCTCTGACTGCAATGGCGTCGTCGCTGAGTTGTTTCGGATCACGGTCAAGATTTCGCCATTCGTCGAACAGATCATCCAGCTGCAGCAACGCCCCCCCATTTAGAATGCGAGCAGAGGCGTATTGCTGGAAACTCTGTAATTCCTGTGCTGAGGTTGGCATGGTGTCTTTCTCCTTGTGTGTTTCGCCATCGTAGCAGTATCTTCACCGGAAGGTCAACGACTTTCAAATGGGGACTCCATTCGTCCCGACATACCCGACGGTGAAAATGTCCTATACCTCGTCTGCTGCTCTCTCGTGAAATCCACATATTCGGGGCTGTGGTTCCGGCAAGGGATTCAGTCGCTGCCCCGGCGGTCATCAACTTCCGTCGCCATGCCTGTAATTTTGTTGTCAGTCAGTTCAACCTTGCCAACCTTCTCGCCGATGCGGATTCCGGCGCGACGAGCCGGGCCGCGAGTCTCAGTGATGGTGTTGCCGATCAGGCGAATGTCTTTGGTCTGACCAGTCACTTCAATCCCGGCCCCGTCGTCATCACCGTTGTTTTCGATCACGTTATTCTCGATGACATTGCGGTTCGCCCAAAAATCGAGGCCTCGGTTTTCGTCGCGAAACAGAATGCCGAACTTGCCGCTGTTGCGGACTTGATTGTTGCGCATCACGTTGTCGGTATCGTTATGCCCGATGGAAACTCCATAAAGTCGGTTGCCGTCGATGATATTGTTTTCAGCCAGGCCGTATTTGACTCCCCAGCACCAGAAGATGCCCTGACTATTGCGTTCCAGCGTGTTGCCTCGAATGATCGGACGCTGGGAACCGGAGCCTGGGTGAACTCCGAGATCGGTGTTGTCGTGGCTATGGCAGTTCTCGACGACCACGTCATGGCAGATCTGAAAACTGATGCCATCGCCGTTGTAATTCCGAGCGGTCACGCCACGAAATGTGTAGCGATTGCAGTCCTGCAGAAACACGCAGCCGCCGTAGTTGCCATTGAAGTTTTCACAGTTTTCGCGATTGCCATCGAGCGTGATGTTTTCAATGATCACATCGGCCGTGTGTTCACTGGTCAGCAGTGGAAAGAGTGAGGCACATGTCGGCTTCCCGGAAATCCACAAATTTTCCCGCAGTCCATCGTTCAGTTTGAAACGATTGCCATTGCGCGCGACCAGCGTTCGCTTAATCACCGTGGCCCCGCCGTTGTGAGGGTTGGTGGCCTGCAGAACAATTCCGTCACCGATTTGAAAGCCACCGCCGTCCTGCAAAGTGACTTCCTGGTCGTACCAGTCCGCGTCGAGCGTGAGCGAAGTCCTGACAGATGGCAGTCGCGTAATGACAGAATCGGCTCCGCTGCCCAGCAGACGGGTTCGGGACGGCAGGACGACAGCGTTGCGAAATGTGTACGTGCCCGGAAGAACCTTCACGGTGCCTCCGCCAAGTCTCGCGATGTAGTCCAGAGCAGCCTGAATGATTTTGTCGCTCTTCCCAACGAGGTCGCCGGATTTTTCGCCCACGGTGATGGTAAGCCGCTCGTCCCAGTTCGGTTCAAAGCGCTCGTCGCCGTCGGTCGCGCGCGGATTTGTCACTTGCGGTGGATCACCGCCACGAGAGACTGGCGCAACCGCAGCGGCTAGGATTGCTGCCGCTGAACCAGCCATACGTGACAGAAATCTTCGACGGACGACTGTTCCTGTCGCAGCCATCTCGCTGCGAGCGGCATTCGTATTGGTATGCTTTTTCATCGTCATTCTCCAAACGCCCTCATGTTCGAGGTAACTCTTCGAACTAATCTGTCATCCATGACCGCGCGAAGTTTATCCAATTGGCTGCTTGCTGATGTCGATTACTTTGCCGTCTTCAATTCGAAACAGACAGTCAGCCAATCTCTCTGCCTCATTCAAATTGTGTGTCACATGCAATGTTGTCACATGTGTCTGTCGCCGCACGTTCTCAAGCAACTCACACATTTCTTCGCGAGTATCACTGTCCAAGGCAGAAAGCGGCTCGTCGAGGCACAACACCTGTGGTCTGAAAGAGAGTGCTCGGCCAAGAGCAACCCGCTGTGCTTCACCTCCGCTGAGCCCCGCCGGTCTTCTGTCCAGCAGATGTGAGATTCCCAGCAAACACGATAATTCTTCAACGCGGTCAGCAATCTGTTTTTTTGCTGCCCGCCTGATCTGGAGCGCAAATGCCAGATGGTCTCGGATCTTCATCCTTGAGAACAGAGCGACATCCTGCGGCACGTAGCCGATTCCCCGCACGGCAGGATTCAACTGCGTCACATCGGTATGATCGATTCGAATGCAGCCCGAGGAGACTCGACGCAGTCCGAGAATGCATTCAAGAATCGTGGTCTTTCCGGACCCGGTCCGTCCCATCAGCACGCCGCAGGCACCGGATGGAATCGACAGCGATACGTCGGTGAGGCGAAAGTCGCCAGTGCGGATGCAGATGTTTTCCAGCAGAATCACGAACGCCTCCTCATCCGGCCTGTCGGCCATCTTCTCTCCCGATTTCGGGGGAAAAAGGACTTTGAGAATACAGGAAACATTTCCTAGTCAGTTCTAAATCACAACTTCACGCGAGCCGTAAAGCCGAGTAATAATCAGCACTGTCACAGCAGCCCCCACCATAATCATTGACACTGCGACAGCACCTTCGATGTTACCGACGTTCATTTCAAGAAACACTGTCGTCGAAAGCACCTCCGTCTTCATCCGAGTTGCTCCGGCGAATATCAGCAACGGTCCAAATTCTCCCAGTGATCGAGCCCATGCCAGC
>CANJQC010000066.1 GCA_947476295.1 Planctomycetaceae bacterium
TCGCGTGTCTGTGAAACAGATGAGAACTTGGGTCAGTGAAAATCTGGGCACAACGCTCGCCTCAAAGCGACAAACCGCCTAAGCCCAATTCAAAACAGCCGCATGATCATGCACAAAACAAAAACCTGATTTTTACTACGTTCATCAGACCAGTGCTAGGGTGCCTGTTCCCGTTTGGCACCGTTTGATTTTTCATTTGATCTTGTTATAAAAATTTAATGTTTTCATGTTCTGCGTTACGGGAGAGACCGAATGTTTTTCTATTTGATGAGGCCACGATGCAGATAGTCCCAGTTTTATTAACCGGCACGGTATGGTTGTTGATCGCTGCCGGAATGGATGCTCATGCGTTTCAGAGCCCTGAGGATGTCAGCTTTTCTTCAGGACTTGATGGCACGGAGCAGCGCTATGTCGTCTTGTTGCCTGAGCAGCTTGACGTCAACGTTCCACGTGATGTGATGATCGCCTTGCATGGACACGGGTCGGATCGGTGGCAGTTTGTTACCGACAAGCGACCTGAATGTCAGGGGGCCCGTGACGTCGCGTTGCGGCGGAACATGATTTTCGTTTCGCCCGACTATCGAGCTAAAACGTCATGGATGGGACCATCTGCGGAAGCAGATCTGTTGCAAATACTGGATGACCTCAACAGCCGCTTTAGAATTCGCAATGTTGTAATCTCAGGCGGTTCCATGGGTGGAACTTCAGCTCTGGCCTTTGCAGCAATGCATCCGGACTGCGTCGATGGTGTCGTGGCGCTCAACGGCACCGCAAACCTGATTGAATACCCGCATTTCGCCGAGGCGATTGCTGAATCCTTTGGCGGAACGAGGGCTGAAAAACCTGAAGTCTACCGAGAGCGATCGGCTGAACTGTTCCCCGAACGACTGACGATGCCCGTGGCGGCGACGACAGGAGCCCACGACACGCTCGTCCCGCCGGACAGCGTGCTTCGATTGCTGGCAGCTCTGAAAATGCAGGGCACGCCCGTCCATTCGATTCATCAACCGGACGGTGGACATGAGACAAACTATGAAGACACCGTTGCCGCGTTCCAGTTTGTGTTCGATCAATTCGATGCGAAAAAAGCCGCCCACGCTCGGCAGATTCTGAGTGCCTTCGATAAAGAAACTACCATCGTCTGTCTCGGGGACAGCGTCACTGGCGTCTATTATCACACGGGCGGTCATCGAGCATATCCAGAGATGCTGGAACTGGCTCTGAAAAAGATTCATCCCAATGCCCCGATTCATGTTATCAATGCGGGCATCAGTGGCCAAACGACAGTCGATGGGCTGGCGCGGCTTGATAAGGATGTCTTGCAGCAGCATCCTGCGCTGGTCACGATCAGCTTTGGACTGAACGATATGACTCGCGTGCCGCCGGAGCAGTTTCGCACCAACCTTGAACAATTGATTGACCGTTGCCGCGCTGCGCAAAGTCTGATTTTACTTTGCACCCCAAATGCCGTGATCAGCACCGACGGTCGGCCTATTAACCGGCTTGTGGAATACTGCGACATTATTCGAACCGTGGGCCGTGAAAAAACCATTCCGGTCTGTGATCAGTATGCGGCAGGCCAACGGCTCAAATCGCGCGCCCCTCGGACATGGCGGTTGACGATGAGTGATGAGATTCATCCCAACATGGATGGCCACAAACGCATGGCGGAAGAACTTTGTCGCAGCATCAGTGGTTCAGAGATTTCACTCGACGCGATCTCGCCACCACCCGCACTGACGAGAACTCAATCGCAACTGGCTGCTGGCAATCCAGTCAGGGTGCTTGCAATGGAGCCGATCGCAGCCATGATTGAATCGGCCATCCAGCAACAGAACCCCAGCGCAAAAGTAAAAGTGACAACATGGCCTGTTGCGGGAAAATCACTGGCTCAACTGGAGCAGGATGCGAAGGATCTGGTGAGGGCGATGAAGCCTGATCTCGTTGTACTCGCGATCCCCGCCAATGCGGCTGCGGACAATGACGAACAGCGAGTTCACACAATTTCATGGATCATGAACTGGTCACTCAGCTTCGGCCATCAGGAATGGGACTGCATCGTGGTGCATCCTTCCGTCCTCGATCCGACCGCTGATTTATCCGGAGCTTCGCTTATCCGTGGACTGGTCCACGCACAACATCTGGCGCTGATCGATCGTAAATCAGGCGACGTTTCAAATGCGGAGACTATTTTGCGGGCATGGTTTGAGTCGCATTTGCGGCGATAACAGCGATCGGAGGCAAAAAATTCAACGGCCCGCTGGCGGGCCAGGAGTGGTCTTGGCAGGTTGAGGGTTGCTGACGTCGATTTCCTGCATCCATTGGTGGATGCAAGGAAGCGAAGCGATGGGCCATCTGCCTCCCTCGTTCAATCTTTGGCTGGGTGCTTACTTCCTCGGAACCAGCCGAGAGCTTGCTGTCTATTCGTTCCTGAGTCTACAGGTACAGGAAGATCTGCGTCATGAGTTTACGAGTCGTCTCGGGATTTCGACAAAAATTTCCGAAGGCGTCTGAGTTCCACATCGACTTTTGTAGCTGTGAATCGCTCCGTCGTGACCGCGACGCGATGGACTCTGAGTGAAATTAAGCGTGGTCCCGAAACGGCCCAACGCGACAGCGCGAAGGCTCGCCATTGTTCTATGTTGTCGAACGATTCGAAATAACGAAACCCAGTGGCCTGCGCGATCAGTGCGTAGTTCACATTCGCTTCGCGGCCCGCAGTCTGCTGGCCCCCAGTGACTTCGTAGAGACCATTGTCCATGACCACAATAGTGATATTGGTCGCTCTACTGGCGACAACGGTGGCTAAACAGCCCAGATTCATCAGCAGTGAACCGTCCCCAGAGAGGACGATCACTTCATAATCTGGCCGGGCCAGCGCAAGTCCCAATCCCAGAGGGATAGCACCACCCATCGTGGACGACAGATAATTCAAATCGAGCGGGTGCCGCGAAATTGTCGGCCAGATTCGTGCTGTCATCTGGTTGGAAACGAAAATTTGACGGTCGTTTCGCTGCTCTGCAAGCAGTTGAAGAGCCAGTTCGCACGAGATGGCTCCCGGACTACGGTCGTCTGCGTCGTTCAACAGATTCGGATGGTTCATGACTAACCGGCTCCCTCCGCAATCAATGCAACACCGAGCTTTTCAGAGGCCTGGCATTGTAAATAATGATGATGCATGGTCGCAAAATCTTCATCGGCATAAATCCAAACATGATCGAGTTGCCATGCGTTCACGATTGGCACGGCGAACTTACGAGCAGAATCAGGGGATTCAGGATTCAGCCAGTTACGAACGCCGATCCATGCGTAGACCGGAACTTTCAGGTCGTAAGCGACGTTTCGCAACGCATCGCCAGATTCGAATAATCCCGTGGTCTGCATCATGATGAGCGGTCGGGCACCTCCCGCGTAAAGGCCGGCAGCCAATGGCCACGCTTCTCCTTCTCGGCAAATGCGAATTAGCTGTAAAGGCTGCTTTGCAAGTTCCGATTCCCAGGCTCCCATGACAGAATCCGGGATCCATACGACATGTGTGATTCCCATTCGGATGACCCCAGCGATTGCGCTCTGAACTGTAATCACAAAGAGAGTCCCTGTATAAAATATCCAAATCGGCGCAACTGCCGCCGTCTGTGACACTCGGTCTCGGCTTTCAGTGGACGGAAAGAATTCACGCCAGAGCCGTCGGCGAAAAATCAATCTTGCAGACGCTGTATTCCATGAAGCGTAACGGTTACCTTTTCGTCAGACAGCTCCGGAATGCGATTTCTGAGACAGTGCTGGAGACTTCTGCCAGATTATGCGGATTGATGAACCTAAATTTTGAGGAAGAAATCCCATGAGATTCGTTGTATTGGTGATGGCTGCGATTGTTGTTGACACTGCTCTTGTTCAGGCCCAGGAAAAAAGTGCCTTTGAAAAAGATTCGACTGGCTGGATCGATTTGCTGCCTCATAAAGACCTGAAAAACTGGAAACGGGTGGGATTGGATCAGGGCATGCAGGAAACATCTCCGTGGAGTGTTAACGGCGATGTTCTAGTCTGCCAGGGTGCTCCTTCTCAAGGTGCCGGTGCCAAAGAGATGTTACTGTACGACAGGTCTTTCACCGATGGTGTGTTCCATCTGGAATGCCGATTTCCACCGCAGAAAGGTAAGCAGGACTATAACTCGGGTGCTTACGTCAGATCCCTTGATGGTCGGGTATGGCACCAGATTCAAATTGCGCATTTGGATACACCGCCGTTTGTGGGAGACTTGTTTGGTGACCTGAATGTCAATGGCAAGACCGAACGCGTTATCATCCGCGGAGACGGTCCGGACTACGTCAATCCGCCAGGCCAGTGGAACACGTTCGAAATCATGGCAAGAGACAAAGAGATTACCGTGTGGTTAAATGGTCATTCCACATTGGCGTGGAAGGAATGTGCGGTCAAAAAGGGAATGGTCGGTGTCCAGTGCGAGTTCTTCAATGTCGAATTTCGAAACCTCAAATTCAAGCCGACTGAATTTCGTGTCGATTGATAAGTCCGGATTGATGATCCGAAAGCTGCAGAAATCACATCAAAGACTCCTGTGATGTTCAGAACGCATAACAAAACCTGCGTGAGCGGCCACGGAGGTTTTGTAGGGGATCTCGGCAGGCGATGCCCCTCCGCGACTCGTGTTTCTCTTCACGTCAGTGCCAGAAATATGGGACATCATGGTTACGACATGCGATGCTTCACGGCAGCACCATGGTGCTGCGGCAGATCTCCGTCGATTGAGCGACACAGCGAACGTTATTTTTTGGCAGCGGCGGCAGCGGCTTTCGCCGCTTCTTCCTGCGCTTTGCTCAAGTCCGGATTGGGTGTGGCGCCTGCTTCGACTTCACTTCGCATCCATTTTACGCCCGCAGTGATCGAATCCAAGAATCGCTGATCCTGCCATGTCGATTCATTGTGACCAAGGTTATTGAAATACACCTTGCCATCGCCATACGATTTAACCCACGCGACGGGCACATGGCGTGGTTCTGACGGCGTGCAGCGGGTCATGTCGAGACTCATCAGGACGCGGACTTTTTCTGGTTGCCAGTTCTTGTACTGGTAAATTTCGTCCTGAATTGTGAACTCGTGACCAAACGGCTTCATCATCGGATTTTCGGGATCATGCACGTTGATCGTCACGGTCGTCCTTGAGCCCCACGGATGCCCGTCGAATGTTCCGCCAACCATGTCCCAATACGGTTGATAGTCGCCGTAGGTATCGGCGGCTGAATGAAATCCAATGAAGCCGTGGCCCTTGGCCGTGAGCCATTTTTTGAAGAAGTAGTCCCGATCAGCATCAGCGATTGGCAGCGAGCCTGTCGTGTAAAACATCACTATGTCATAGTTCTGGAGATTGTCTTTGGTAAAATCTGCGGCGGCATCCTGAGTACAGTCGATCGTGAACATTCCCGTCTTTTGGCCGAGCTGAATCATGGCAATTTCTGCAACTGCCAGCTTCTTTTCGTCGCCATCTGGACGTCGCACGCTGCCGTGGACGTAACCCGAACTCTGCGTCAGCATCAGAATCCGGGACGGTGCGGATTTCTCTGCGGCAGAGCTGCCGACACAGTTCACGGTGACAACCATCACACTCAGGAACAGATTTAGAACTCGCATACTATCGGTCCAGTCAGGAGAATAAACGCCATTCGGTCGCGAGTGCGACTTAGCCCCGTATTGTTCACACAATTCGGATCTTTTTCCAGGCATCAGGCTCATTGAATGGATCAAACAGCGAAGCTATGCCTGCCGCGGCCAATTCTGAGCCAGTCACAAAGCGTCCAGGGCGAGTCCAGCCTTGCAGAGTTTCCTGAGGCGCATGCATCAGTGTCGCCAGCAGCAAATCCAATCTCGATTCAAGATCTTTGAAGTGGCGCGCCCATTCGGTAGCTTCCTCCAGACGCACGTCTTCATCCGATTGCCATCGCATGGGATGAAAGAGCAGCGTCGAATGGGGCGTCACCAATCGTTGCTGGCATGCGGCAAACGGCAATAATGCTGCGGACGAACATTCACCAAGCACAACCGCTGTGACGCGCAGGTTGCGAAGCCGAATCAGCGTCCCGATTGCCAAGCCAGTGTAAACGCTGCCACCGCATGAATCAAAGTACACGACCCCCTTGCTTCCACGCGGTACGTCGGTAAATCGTTCCAGCAGGTCAGCCTGCCGCTCGGTCAGATCACCGCAGACCGAAATTTCCCACGGTTGCCGTGCGCTCTCAGCCTGACTGCGGTTTTGAAACCACTGTTTGCGAGGAGACTGGAGTTTCGATACAGACTTTTTTGCTTCGCTCATTCGCTGGTGTTGCCTCGGTAACTTTCCAAAATCTTCGGCCGGCATGGAAATGTTGCACCGGACGTTCTAGTCAAAGATTGTAGGCTGGTACCCGTGAGCTTTGCGAGTGGATTTTAGCAACACGACGTTCCAAAGACAAAGCAGAACATCGGCAAACGCATCAACCTGACGTTCAGCGTTTTCAGGCGGTCGGACATCCGGTTCCCTTCAAGTTCCTTCTCCGTCACTTGTCCATCTTTGTCGGCGTCAATTCCTTTGAAAATGGGTCGAATCTGTCATTGCCGCCAGGACTGCCTCCACCTTGAGCTGCAGGTGCTCCGTCTTCGTCGGGTTTTGCAATGTAGGTATCCTCTCGTTCGTTCATACGGTCTGTTACGGATCTTGGGAAGGGTCAGTCTGGCCCGTGAAAGTCGCTTCGGCGTAGATCATCGATAGTTCTGTTGAGTTCAAAGATACAGCACTGGCGTCTAACAAGAAGCCGTTGGGCCGGGCTCATAATCGGGCAATATCGTTGTTTTGAATTGCATCGTAATTCCGAGAAGAACCTTATCTTCCCAAGAAGCCATCTCGCTGGTCATTGTGAATCCGGGTCAGTCGCACTTACCTTGTGGGTTGCCGGTCATCCGCGTTGACAGCCACTCACAGGATCGCATGAATAGGTGTGCCGTGGTCTAAGTCGAGCCGTTTTCGGCCGGGAATCTCCAGACGTCGCGAATCCAGACCCAACTGATGCAGTACCGTGGCATGCAGATCGGTCACGTAGTGTCGGTCCTCAACCGCATGAAAACCGATTTCGTCGGTCGCCCCATGAGCGATACCACCTTTGACTCCGCCTCCGGCCAGTGCCACAGAAAAGCCGTACGGATGGTGATCACGACCGTCAGAATTCTGGAAGCCCGGCGTTCGTCCGAACTCCGTGCCAATGACGACCAGAGTTTCATCCAAGAGGCCGCGCTGCTTCAAGTCTTTGAGCAGCGCGGCAATCGGCTGATCGACCTGCGCACACAATGTGGAATGGCTGTTCTTCAGCCCACTGTGGGCATCCCATGCTCCCGCGCCGCCGTTGCTGCCATGAAACAGCTGCACAAAGCGCACACCGGATTCGACAAGGCGACGGGCCACCAGGCACTGCTGGCCAAAAGTTCGCGTGGGATCCTGAGTCAAACCATACATCGCCTGAGTCTCAGCCGTCTCTGCCGCAAAGTTGATGACATTGGGTAGCGCGGACTGCATGCGAAACGCCAGCTCATAAGATTTTATGCGGGCCGTTAACGACGGGTCATCAGGATATTCGACGAATGACAATCGATTCAGTCGCCCCAGCAGTTCGAACTCGCTTTGCTGTTCCTCGCGATAGACCTCGGAACCCGGTGTGGCGAACGGCAAGGGACTGTGCGGATCCACGTTCAGCTGAATCCCCGCGTGTTCCGGACCAAGATAGTTGGCCCCATGCGCTCCAAGGCCACCGCAACAATCGGCTATCGGCGTCCCGATCACGCAAAAACTCGGCAAATCATCGTTGAGCGATCCGAGTCCATAATGCACCCAGGATCCGATGGTGGGAAACTGTCCTTCCAATGCGTGGCGACCCGTGTGAAACTGCAGCTGGGCACCATGATTGTTGTCTGTGGTCCACATAGAACGGACGAGCGCCACATCATCGATAACGCCGGCGAGGTGGGACCACCAGTCGCTGATATCAAGTCCGCTGGCACCTCGCCGCTGATGACCGATCTGCATCGGGAACAGTTTTGGATGAGCATGATGCAGCCCGGGGATAAACTCCCGGAGATTCTTCTTCAGGTACGGAGAATCGAGAATGCTCTTGAACGGAGTTTCATCAACCGACATGCCCGCGTATTTATTGAGTGCCGGCTTGGGGTCGAAGGATTCCATCTGTGACATGCCGCCCACCAGAAAGATCCAGATGACGTTTTTCGCCTTGGGTCGCATGTGGGCCTGCCCGATGCCAGCACCCGACGACTGCAAACCGTCAGCGCGGACAACGCCGTCGCGATGCAGCATGGATCCCAGCGCCAGACCCGTGAAGCCCATGCCGATGTCGGAAAGGAAGGCGCGCCGAGAGGCAACCATCGCGAGCGGAGTTCGGGATCTGGAGTTTTCGTGGGCGTTCATAATTGAGACGATCGAATCGAGACGTTTGCAGCGTACTGCTCAATAGGATGGTTATCGAACGGTGACAAAATCGTTGTGATTGAAAAGAACGTGGACCAGATTCTCCCGGGATCGCTGAGCAGCATCGGCGGAAGGTTTGATGAGGTTGTCAGTGCCTCCGGAAAATGCCGTCAGAGATCCGGCGGCGGAAAATTGATCGGACTGCTGCTGCAGGAATGAGATACATTCCGTCACTTCCGCCGCACTCGGTTCCCGATTGAGTATCTGGCGAAATGCCAGCGTGACAAATTGCAGGGCTGCATCTTCCTTTGGCATGGCCGCCACCTGCTCACTGAGTTTCGCCGCCACATTGCGGCTTTGCGCCAGCGTCAGCGGACTGTTGCTCATTGCGAGCGACTGCTGCGGCGAAATACTCTCAGCTCGCTGATAACATTCGACAGGATTGGGACTGTCAAACGCCGACAGGAACTTCATCTTCTTCTCTTTTGAAGTTCGAAAGTAGACGCTGCGACGTCCCACCGTCAGACCAGTGTTCGGATCGAGGTCCGGACCAGACATGGATTTGTCCAGCTGGCCGGCGACATGCAGCGTCGCATCACGAACCACTTCCGCTTCCATTCGGTAACTGTTCTGTCGCCACAACTGACGATTTTCCGGATCCAGTGAGGCGTTACCAGATGCAACTGCCCGGTCCTCGACGGATGGCGAGGATGCCCTGCGATAGGCATTGCTGCTCACCATCAGCCGATGCAGTGGTTTCATTTTCCAGCCGTTTTCCATCAGTTCGCAGGCCAGCCAGTCCAGAAGTTCCGGATGAACGGGCGGTTTGCCATTCATGCCGAAATCAAATACGGTCGGAACCAGCGGCTGATGAAAATGTCGCAGCCATATGTGATTGATGGCCACTCGCGCAGTCAGTGGATTGCCCCGGTTGGCGATCCACCGTGCCAGAGCCGAGCGGCGGCCGGTGCTGGTTGTGGGATAGACGGCTGTGACCCGCGTGTAGGCCTCGACCGGTTCTGCAGCGGCTTTCTGAGCTGTCTCGATTGCTGTCCTTGCCGCAGTCACAGCAGCCTCAGCATCCGCAATGGCTTTCTGCTTCGGTTCATCGACCTGCGATCCGTTCGCAGGCAACGCGGCTTTTGCGATCAAAAGTGTTTGCTCGGCCGTCAGAAGATTGAGTTCTTCCTGGTGAACGGTCAGCGTCCGCTCAGCTTTGCCAGCCGCCAGCGAAAGGTCTTTGGAATTGGCCGCAGGAGGCTGTGCGTAGTTGGCCTGATCGGCAGCGATTCTCGCCCTGGCAAAGTCCAGAGTGGCCGATGCAACGGTCATTTTCTTTTCCGTCAGCTTTCCCGCCGACTCGGCCAGTTGTACGGCTGCTGATAAATCAGCTTCACTCAGGACGGCGCTGTTCGTGATTTCGAGTGAGCGGACTTCGGCTGTCGCATCCGCAGTAACCCGCCGAAAGGCCAGTAACTGCGATCGAGCTGTCTCAACCGCCTGCTGCGCCATAGCGAGGGCCGCTGATGAAGTCTGTACTTCGGCTTCTCCGCTGCTCAGCGTTTCCGCCGCGACAAAGCCCTGCAGACCGGGATAGTATGCCGTTGGCGGCAATTCGACCGGCTGGATTGCCAGATCACTCGGTCCGAGCGCTGCCGGAACTCGGGGTGACATTGGCTTGTCCTTCAGTGGGTTCTTTTCATCACCGCGGATGAACAGCAATGTTGAGGCGCCAGCGTTGGCGTCGAACGCTCGCACCAGTCCGTCTTTGCTGACATCACTCTGGCCGGGCAGACGATCGGTACGGATATCGTGTGGTTCAAAGAATGCCCGGAACTGATAGTACTCCGATTGTGAGATCGGGTCGTACATATGGTCATGACATCGAGCGCAATTGAAGGTGAGTCCCATGAATGCTTTGCCGGTGTGTTCGACCGTGTTGTCGATCCAGGTATTGCGGTTGAACACATACCAATTGCGGACCAGATACCCCGTAGCGCGAATGGCCGGGGCGTCGTTCGGAGCAATTTCGTCCGCCGCCAGCATCTCCATGATCATACGATCATAAGGCTTGTCATCATTGAGCGACTCGATAATCCAGTCTCGCCATCGCCAGATATGGGGCTTGCTCTCACGAACCTCCGTACCATAGCCATCCCAGTCGCTGTAGCGCCAGACATCCATCCAGTGGCGCCCCCAGCGTTCGCCGTAATGCGGGCTGGCAAGCAGTTCATCGACGACTTTTTCCCAGGCATTGGCAGAACCGTCATTCAGAAACGCCTGCAGTTGTTCGGGTGTTGGTGGCAGGCCGATCAGATCCAGATAGACTCGCCGCAGTTGCACATGTTTGGGAGCGTCTGGCAGAGCATTCAAATGTTGCTGATAATGTCGCTGTGCAATGAACGCATCAATCGGATTGATTTTGGACGTTTGTGCTGGTGAACTCTCTTCATCGGAACCGTCTGCCGCCGAAACAGGCGGCACGACCGGGCGCACAGGTTTCTGGAAGGCCCAGTGAATGACCTGCGATTCGTTGTCGGGGACAATGGCTCCTTGGTCGATCCAGCGTCGCAGAATTGCGATCTGTGCTTCCTCCAGTGGCTTTGCTTCATCGGGCGGCGGCATCTTTAGATCACCGGTTTGCATCACCGCCTGAATCAGTCGGCTCTCGCCACTGTTTCCTGGCAGGATTGCAGGCCCGTTATCGCCGCCTTTCATAACGTCCCCTGCAGCATCCAGCCGCAGGCCGCCACCTGGCTCGGCCTCGTTGTGGCACGTCGCGCACCTCGATCGCAGGATGGGGCGAACGTCGCGAACAAAATCGACCGTTACTATCGCGGAATTCGTTACCGCCATGGCATTTTCGCCAAGGCTCTGCGCCTCACTGACGGAACCGGGAAAAGCAACTGCCGCGACGATCAGCCGACAAACTGATCGAGTAAAAACTGATCTCATGAATTCAAACCAGGCAGGCGATTGACGAGGGAGCATGCGGCCGGAACTGAGACTCCTGCAATCGCTGGGGCCTCACCGGTGAATCCGCATGGTCACATCCTATCGTGCTCAGTTCCGGATGGCTATCGCTTTCTGGCTCAAGGCTCTGACTTTGTACAGTCGACCTGCATCGATCGATGCCGTGCTCTAACGTGAGCGATCCGCCGTCGCGGGACTTCGCACCCCACGGACCGGAACTGCCTGAATGAGCGATACGCGGTTGGTCACCCGCTTGTTGTGGCGACATACCAAAATCGAGCGTGTTCATCACGACCTGAGCATGCCCCTGCGGCTGAAAATCACCACCCATCACACCAAATGACATCACTGGTTGACCATCCCGAGTCAGGAATGCCGGAATGATCGTATGGAATGGACGCTTGTGAGGTTCCAGTCGGTTACGGTGTTTTGGATCCAGCGAAAATGCCTGACCGCGGTTCTGGATTGGGAATCCAAGCCACCAGATGTCGTTGCCGCAGCAATTGTGCTCACACCGGCAAGCTGAATGAATCTTCGTCGCTTCATAGCAGCGTCCTGCTATGTTGCGTGTTGGTTGTGTGAAGTAAACACTGAAATTTGAAAGTGTTGCTGATTCCACATGTTAGGGTAAACTCCAATCATGAACAGCTCACCGAAGTCAGGAGCCCGGCAAATGTTTCCAAAGTTGAGCGGCAAAGGCCTGCAGCGAATAGTACTGCCTCTTGCACTGTGGTTCTCCATTCTCTTTGCCGCACAGGCGGATGACTGGCCAAACTGGAGCGGTGCTCACCATGACGGCATCTCGCGAGAAACAGGATTTGCCGATACCTGGCCGAAAGAAGGACTACCGATTGAATGGACTTGCGAAATCGGTACGGGCTTCAGTTCAGTGTCGGTCGCAGGAGAACGCCTGTTTGCCATGGGGCACAAGGACGGTGCGGAAATGGTCTGGTGTCTGAACTGCCAAAGCGGTGAAGTGATCTGGATACATGAGTATCCCGGCGAGCTGATTCCGAATCTGCACGAAGGTGGTCCATGTTCCACGCCCACGATTGATGGCGATCGTGTCTATACCGTCGGTAAGGAGGGTCAGTTGTTTTGCCTGAATGTTGCCGACGGAAAAGTACTTTGGGAAAAGTTGCTGCAGCAGGAACTCGACGTCAAACTTCCCGAATGGGGCTTCAGCAGCTCACCACGGATTCTTGGGAACCAACTGATCCTTGAGGCTGGTCGAGTTGTTTCATTCGACAAGTCGAACGGCGACAAATTATGGCAAACGGAAATTCATGAAGCGGGCTACGGATCTGCAGCAGTTTTTCAGCATGGCGGGAACACTCTGATCGCCACGCTGGATTGTGATGGACTGCGAATTGTTGATTCGGCCAACGGACAGCAGATCGCATTTACAGAATGGAAATCTCCGTACAGGACCAACGCATCAACACCGATCGTTGTGGGCGACCAGATTTTTGTCTCGACGGGTTACAAGATCGGATGCGGTCTGTTTCAACTTCAGGGTGATTCGCTTGATCTCGTTTACAAGAATACGGATATGCGGAATCACTTCAATAATTCGATTCTGCTGGATGGATGGCTATACGGTTTTGACGGAGATTCGCACCTCGGTCGCGTTGTCACACTGAACTGTGTCGATTTCGCGACTGGAGAACTGGCCTGGAAACAGCGTGGTCTTGGCTGCGGTTCACTTCTGATTACGGACGGCAAGCTGCTTGTGCTGACAGAAGATGGAGCTCTGGTCCTCGCCAAAGCATCGGCGGACGCCTACAAGGAACTTGCTCGCTCTGAGTTTCTTGAGGGGCGATGCTGGACAGTCCCTGTTCTCTCAAATGGGCGAGTTTACGGACGCAACGCGGACGGTAAACTGGCTTGCGTCACTTTGCCCAGAAAAGAATGAAGCCATTTAGTTCATGTGTCACCTGCAAGACGTCTGTGGCCCGTTCTCTGCTGTGCAAGTTCTTTGTCACCGCCAAAAAGCAGACCAAAGCATTGTTGAAGACCCATGGTTCCTGATCCCTTTTCAAAAAGCCAAAGACTGCGACTTTTCGCAACGCAGCACGTGGCGATTTGGACCACTCAAAATCCAGCCATTATTGCTCATTAGCCTGATCGTCCGTGCTCCCGAAACACCCGACAAATTTCTCCATCGTGGCTCGATGCAACTCAAGAACTCTCCTGATGCCACCGTTTTTATCGCGCTGGCGGCCGTCGGCCAGCGTGGTAAGATTCCGGAGGCGTCGCGGAATGAACTGCGGCGACATACGTCCGGCTGACACGCACAAAGCCTTTAGTGTCACTCCATTTTGTTTATCTGATATGGATTCGCGAGGCAATCCGTGCTACCACATACCTTCGTGGACGATGAAAAGAGTGACTGAGCTTGTTCGCAGGTGCATCGTTTAAGTCTCTCAGAGAGTAAAACCGTATGTTGAAGCTCAGCGGGCAGCGAGATCGAAATGGGCGATTCTGTGACGGTTTTTCCCGACGCAGTCTGTTGAACATCGGCACGCTTGCAGCAATGGGGACGGCTGGAGGCTGGACGCTGCCGTCTATCCTCAAGGCAGAAGAAACGGCTGGCAGAAAGACTTCACCAAAGTCTGTCATCATGATTTATTTGGTGGGGGGACCGCCTCATCAGGACATGTTCGACCTAAAGCCTGAAGCTCCTAGGGAAATCGCCGGTCCGTGGCGGCCGATCGCCACTACCGTTCCCGGCATGGAAATCTGCGAAGCATTTCCGCGGCTCGCAGGCATGGCCGACAAGCTGACCATCATTCGCTCGCTCGTCGGCAATCAGGCAGATCACGACGCGGTTCAGGTCTTCAACGGCCGTAACCCAAAAACGCCGAAACCAAGTGGAGGATGGCCTCAGTTTGGTTCTATGGTCTCCCGAGTTGCAGGATCAGCCACACCGACAGCGCCTGCGTTTGTCAGTCTTTGCTATCCATGCACGCATGGCCCGTATAATGAACCCGGGCCAGGATTTCTTGGCACAGCTCAGGCTCCGTTTCGCCCGCTGGGACCGACCAAAGAAGATATGGTTCTGAACGGCGTTTCGCTGGACCGCCTTGCCGATCGGAAGTCACTGCTGAGAAGTGTCGATCAACTGAGACGCGACATTGATGCCACGATGACCATGGCGGGGATGGACACTTTTACCGAGCAGGCGATGGGACTTCTGACGTCGTCCAGGCTTGCGGAAGCACTTGATCTTTCCAAAGAGGATCCACGAGTCATCGAGCGCTATGGCAAGGGCGATCCGACCATTTTCATGGATGGCAACGGAGCGCCGCGTGTGCCACAGAGTTTACTTGTGGCGCGCCGCTTGATCGAGGCAGGAGTCCGGGTTGTCACGCTGAACTACAGCAAATGGGACTGGCACGGCGGCACCAATGCCGAGGGGCGCGCTAACAACTCGATCTTTGTGCGGGAGCAGGAAGATTTTCCGGTGTTCGATCAATGCGTGAGTGCGCTTATCGAAGATCTGCATCAAAGAGGTCTGGCCGACGACTGCGCTGTGGTCGTCTGGGGCGAGTTTGGCAGAACTCCGAAGATCAGCAACATCGTTGGCCGCGACCACTGGCCGCAGGTCAATTGTGCCTTGATGGCAGGCGGAGGAATGCGGCATGGTCAGGTGATTGGCGCGACAGACCGCATTGCCGGCGAGGCGATTGCAAGACCTGTCACTTTTGGTGAAGTCTACGCCACGTTGTTTCATCATCTGGGCATCAATGTTGATCGTACTACGATCGCTGATAACAACGGTCGCCCGCAGTATCTGGTGGAGGATGGCGGCAAGGTAATACCGGAATTGGGTTAAGTGCCTGCAGATATTCTTTCAGCGATGCACAGGGAATGTGGAAAGGGAAATTCTACATTTCATTTAAGTAAAGTGTCCCTTTCATTCACAAATTCACCGACGTTTAAGGAGAGTAACACACGGGAATTGTCTTTATAGGTGTATGTTCCTTCTTCGATCTGCTTGCTGAAACACAGAAGAGGAGGACACAGCAATCAGGATCTGTCGCCCTGCAAAGCCCGAACGATATAATTGCGGGGTACCTTCGAGCGTGGGACGCGGCCGGGAAACCAGCTTCGGATATCGGCATCCAGACCGACGCCGTGCATGAAGTTGTAGAGTCCCTTATTGAGTCCCGCGCCGAGCGAATCGTGATCGACGCCGGTCGGATCGATGAATCCAATATCGTTCTTCGCAAACGTCACCGGTGGCAGTGGTATCAGACGGACACCGTAATCTTCCGGTGACTTTCCCACGGGGGAATGGACAGTGCATGTGAATCGATGAAAAAAGCCCGACTGAATGCAGCCTTCTTCAAACATCTGTCGCACATATTCCAGCGCATCAACGGTATCCTGTACCGTCTGAGTGGGAAACCCGTACATCAGATACGCATGGACCAGAATGCCGACGTCACTGAATGCCCGCGTGACTCGGGCGACCTGAGAGACCGAGACACCTTTCTTCATAAGATTCAACAGACGATCCGACGCAACCTCCAGACCACCCGAAATCGCAATGCAGCCGCTGGCTGCAAGTAGTTCGCATAGTTCCGGCGTGAAAGATTTTTCAAAGCGGATGTTGCCCCACCAAGAGATTACTGTATCGCGTCGCTGCAATTCCTCGGCCATTGTTTTCAACGCTTTCGGCGGAGCCGCTTCATCGACAAAATGAAATCCTGTCTGGCCGGTTTCTTGAACAATGGCTTCAATTCGATCAACAAGTGTAGACGCTGCAACAGCATCGTATCGGCCTATGTAGTCGAGTGTGACATCGCAAAAACTGCACTTCTTCCAATAGCAGCCGTGAGCCACCGTGAGTTTGTTCCAGCGACCATCGGACCACAGCCGGTGCATGGGATTAAGCATGTCGAGCGTCGATAAATAATCACCAATTGGGAGCCCGTCCCATGTGGGCGTACCGACTTCCGCAAACGGAATATCCGGTTCGCCGGCGTCGATGTATTCAACCGCGAGCGTATCACTGTTTCTCACGAATGTCCTCGCCAGTTTCGACTGCGGTCGTTCACCGTGCAGGTGTTCCAGCAATGCTAGTAATGGACGTTCGCCGTCATCTAGTGAGACATAGTCGAAGAAATCAAACACGCGAGGTTCAGCCAGTTCACGCAGTTCCGTGTTGACGAAACCACCACCCAGCGCGGTGACAATTTCTGGATGCAGCGACTTGATTGTCTGTGCGATTCGGAATGCCGCATACATGCAGCCGGGAAATGGAACGGAGACAAGGATGAGATCCGGCTGATGCCGCGAAAGGGATTCGAGCGTGAGTTCCCGCAGCGTCGTATCAACGAGATTCATCGGTGCTGCCAATGCTGCGGCGAGGGGATCAAATGTTGGCTGGCTGGCCGCGAGCGATTCTGCGTAACGCACGAATTCGAAACGGGAATCGACAGCTTCCCGCAGAACGTCGGCGATATCGCTCAGATACAGCGTAGCAAAGTGGCGAGCTTTATCCTGCATCCCGAGCGACCCAAACGCCCAACTCAGCGGATCGCCGCCTTCTTCGTCATCCTCATAGACATCCAAAGCATCGAAGCGTGGGCCTTCGGGCAGAAAACTACGAGAGTTAATACGATGGGCGAGCGTGGAGTCGCGGCCCTGGAGAAAAGCAATCGTCTGATCGATAGTCCCATGATACCGATCGAAATCTTCGCAGAATTGCTGAATAATCGCAGCGGATGATCGTTTGCTGCCGGCCGCATCGATATGACTGCGGATTGCCGTAAGTCCCTTCGCAGAAAACAGCCGAAGTACGAGTTTCAGTGACAGATCCTCCTGCACGGCATCGAAGTTGCGCGAGCGCAGGAATCCGGTGATATAGGCTGTGGACGGATACGGCGTGTTCAATTGTGTCATTGGCGGAATCAATGACAACACGCGTTGTTTTTTGGGGGGGGTGGAATTCAAGGCAAAGGTGTTGTCAGAGAGATTTTCGACTGGGGGCAACGGACGCGACTGTCCATCGTACGCAGCTTCACCCTCTGAGTCGAACGTGGCGTACGGGAATGTTGTCAACTATCATGCCGCAACCGTCCTGACTGTCAGCGGCGGAATCAGTTTTCTAATCTGAGTGTACCCGAGGAGGCGTTTTGTGTCACGATTTCGTTATTGCCTGAATGCCAGCACGATTGCCACCACGCCAATACTGAGGCAGATCGAAGTTACCGCTTTGGCGGGCTATGAAGCGATTGAACTGTGGCACGATCATATCGACACGCATCTTGGGGCTGGTGGAACTCTGGCGGAAATCCGACGAGCGATCGACGACAGCGGCTTGACGATTCCGACCACGATTTATCTCGCAGGCTGGTTTCAGCCCGCCGGGGTCGAACATGACGTGGCGATCAGTGAAGTGCGTCGCAGGCTGGAACAAGCAGCTGCCGTGGGAGCAGAGTTTTCCATCGCAGGTCCACCGCCAGGAATCGCCGATCGCGACCTCGGAGCCCGGCACTACGCCGAACTAATGGAACTCGGGAAATCATACGGCGTGAAGCCGGCGTTTGAGTATCTGGGTTTCGTTGACGACATCAACACGATTGACGATGCGATCGACATTATTCAACGATCAGGTCACCCGGACGCCACGATTGTGGTCGATCCGTTCCACTGCTGGCGAGGCGGGGGTTCAGCGGCTTCGATTCGTAAACTGCAGGCTCAGCAGATTGCCATCTCACATTTCAATGACGCGCCCTCTTCGGCACCAGCAAACACTCAGCACGATTCGGATCGAGTTCTGCCTGGTGACGGTGCAATCGATTTGCGATTCTACTGTGATCAATTGACGGCGATCGGTTACGACCGTTACTTGTCGCTGGAGCTGTTTCGAAAAGACCTGTGGGTAAGAAATCCACTGGAAGTTGCTAGGCTGGGCTTGCAGAAAATGAAGGATGTGTTGGAAGGTCAATCCGAGATTGCCTGACATTTGTTGAACAGTAGTTCGGGGTCTTCCACTTTTAGATCTGCCGCGAGTTGGGCTTCGATCGGTTGAGCCAGATTTGCGATGCAGCTCGCGGTACAGTGGCAAAGCACGAGCTTAGTGTCATCGCCTTTCTTCAGGGAAGAAGCCGCCGGCGGAAACAGGTCATCTGCAAAGGAGTTTATGTGGCGAGGCGGGATTTGTCAGCGCCAGTGCTGCTGGATCCAGTTGGCAGGGCGGATGTGTTTGTAGACTCGTTTGTACCATGGGGCGGGCCAGATTCCGTTGACCGCCTCGTGAGGGTTCGGCCGACCCGGGAATGCCACTAAGCGGGCTCCTGCCGGCAGCAGCGGCTGGCGAAACCAGCGAGTCACGCCGCGTGGTACGCAGTGTCGCTTGAAACTGCGGCACCATTCCGGTGGCCAGAATTCGATCGACTGCGCGAGGCACGACGAGATGTATGTCTGTGAATTCGGAAATTTCTGGAGCACCGATCGAAAATCATCGAGGAAGCAATTGAGGATTTCCGGATGACTGCCGACCGTGAATCGATACGCTGACGTGTTGCCGATAAATTGATTGGGATGAGTCCAGTTGTGGATCACGCAGAAGTCAGCATCCGGCCGATGCGAAAAAAAATCATCCAGTCCGCCGGTGATCACGATGTCCAGATCCAGAAACAACACGGTGCCGCTCAGCCCGCGCAGTTCGTTCGCCCATAGTGACAGTTTCCGCCAGCCGCGATTGCGTTTTGGTGACGGGATATCGACTTCCGGGCAATCAAAGCACTCCACTTCGCTGCGAATGCCGGTGTTTGAATCGGTGTAGCACACCAAGCGGAACGGCTGCTGCGTATTGCGGGCGATCATCGAATACAGACGATTCACGTAGTCCGCGCCGTAGGCTGTTCCCCAGTTCATGCAGACGAATTGATTCATCGAATCACCTTAGAGTTACGATCAAACACGCCGAGGATCTCTGCGAAACCGTCACGAATGACTCGATGTTCGACGACTCGTTCAAACCACGCGGTGTGCATCGCATCGGGAATCCCGAAACCAGCTTCCGGGACATATCGAGCAAATAGTTCGACAAAGCGTTCGGGTTGAAGAAGTGCGGCCTCCCGACCGCGGCGTGGCTTAAGCAGGTTGTGAGCCAGCCTCAAAAAATCGAAACGCTGCTGATCAAATCGACTCATCGCCCGCAGCGGTGCGAATTCGAAATCGATAATCACCACTGATTGAAAATCGGGAGCAATCAGCAGGTTCCCACAATTCAGATCCATATGGACCACACCGTTCTCGTGCATTTTACGAATCGCATCGAGAGCCACGGGCAGAAGGTCCCACAGCAGATGACTGTGATGGCGCAGAACGTCTGACAAACGCGGCCACGGAAGCCAGTGATTCGCAAGGTAGAACTCGCCGCGGGCGATCAAATGCGGTGCGATACCGAGCGGTGACAGTTGTCGATACGCACGGGATTCTCGGTGGATGCGGTGCTCACCGGGCAATGGAACGCGAGGAAGATGCGGCTCCTTTGGCGGTCGATCGCGGCCAGGCACATTCATGCGGACGCTGGCCAAAATCCTTGAACATTGCGAATCTCCGTGTGCCAAGTAGATCCGGTCGAAGCTACCACCCGAAAGCGTGGGCCGCAGCGTAACGGGTTGCTTGAAAACGACGCCAAGTTGCCATTCAATCTGCCGACGTCGTTCAGCCAGTCGCTGATGGTCGATCCATGCATTCAGAAGTCGGAGAGGAGACATCATGCAGCCACCTTTCTGGCGCCGGCTGTTTCTGTCAATGGTTCGACTGATTGCCTGTCATCCCGCAGCAATTCACAGATGGCCTTCGCGGCAGCCTGAGTCGAAGGCAGGTTAGCCAGCAGAATAAGATCGGTTGGTTGCTGTCGGAGGGCTTGTTCGAAGAGCATTCGTTGATATGTGTCGTGGCCGGGGGCCGACATTTCCTGTTTGCGGCGTGTCAGATCCGAATGCGACAACGTCAGGAGAACGCTGGTCACGGGCGGAACAAATGATTCAATCCATGTCGCGCCATGCGTCTGGTTCGGCGTGTCGGACTTACGGTTAGTGATGAGAAAACTGGAGATTGAGCGATCGAGAATTGTGAAGTGCAGCGACTCGCTTAACCCGTGGTCGGAGATCAGGATTTGCTTATCAGCGACCGACGGCCTGGACTTAGACCAAGGGTTAAACGGGAGACACATGCTGATCCATGCTGCTGCGATGGCTCGGAGCGTGATAAGAGGTGCAGTATTTTCATCAAACATCCCGCGATCTGTGCCTCGGAGTCGCTTCATAAGCCCGCTGATGAACTGATACGTCAGCGAGCGACGATAAAACTTCTTCGCAACGACTGACGTCGCATGCGGATGTCGAAGCGTAAGGGCCGCGACGACGGAGGACTTGCCAGCTCCGTCGCTTCCAATCACTGCCAGCGTGGGGCGGTGCTTGAGAACGGTCCTTCTCAGTTCGATCATCGGTCCTCGGCGTCGCCGAGGTTCAAACACGGGTAGTCCACGATTGCTCGGCACACTCATGAGACGCTGCAAAAGATAATCATACGACAGTGCGATGAACTTCGGTGTGACCATGATGGTTCGTGGCAATTCATCGGCAACAACACGAAGTGCGGCCAGCGGATCATGTAGCACATCCTGAGATGTCTGTTCCGGCGACCACAATGCAAGTCGCTCGCAGGCGCGGGCGATGCGTTCTCGCACGGCCGTCGTTGTGACCTTCCTGCGCTTTGTGGCAAGGTGTTGAATCAAGAGGCAGAGATCAATGTCGGGCGGAAGTTGACGGAGTGCAGGAATTTTTTCATTTGCGCGGCCAAGGTGAGACTGATTAGCACCCACGCCCGCGGCGCGAGCGGCGTCTGAGTTGTAGATTTGAGCGTCGGGGACGGCCTCCGTCAGTGTCTTCAATAACCGTTCCGCAGGAATGCAGCATTCTCGACGACGCGCGAGTTGATCAAAACTGGTCCACAGATCGATCATCAGTTTTTGCGAACAATCGATTGTCCACAAAATCAGTTGCGCCTTGGTCGGGGAACTGCTCTGAATCCGGCAATGGATTCGACCACGCTTGCATTGTGCGAATGCCGCGCGGAGCAACTGTTCACGCTGCGATTCTGACAGCAGCAAGTCAATGTCATCTCGCTGGCCATCGAAACATGCCGTCAGTGGTCGCAACAGAACGACTCGACCCTCGACTGCGCGCAGCAGTTCATTGATCGCAGCAAAAAGGCAGCTTGCTGGGTCGGACGAAGAATCGACGCTGATGAGACGGAACGCAGAGTGCATCTGCGTGGTCCTGTGGGATGAGAAGAGATCGAGCGGAAAAGTAAGAGAGAACCGGTAGCGTATCGGATTCACGAAATCGGACTCAAGATGAGATCTGTCTTGACGTTTTTCCGCCAATCCGCGTAGAACCCCCGGTTTGCCGCAAAGATCGTTGATCCTGTATGTTTAATGAAAGTGCCTGGTCAGCCACCCGATGAAACGTGCCTTCTTTTTGATTCTGGGGATTGTCGTCTCGGTTGCCTGCTTCGCCTGGTCGTTACGGGGCACAGATCCGGCAACGTTGAAGGCTGGGTTTCTGAATGCCAACTACTGGTCACTGCCGATCATGCTGGCGCTGCTGTATGGTTTTTACTGGCTCAAGACGCTTCGTTGGCAATGGTTGCTGGCACCTGTGGCACCGCTGACGATGAAGCAGTTGTTTCCGCCGATGCTGATTGGATTCGCCGCCAACAATCTTCTCCCCGCGCATCTGGGAGAATTCGTTCGCGTGTTCGTCGTACGACAGAAATACGGTGTGCCGGCCAGTACGGTCCTGTCCACAGTCATTCTTGAACGCATCTTCGACGTGCTGGCAATTCTCGCACTTTTTGGTGTGGGGTTAGCTTTTACGGATGACCTGCCGGACAACTATCGCAACGGGGCCCTGCTGCTGGGGGCATCTGCGGGAGCGATTGTCGCGGCAGTTGTGATCTATCTTGTGTGGACAGAACCCTTCATTCGCCTTGTCACATGGAGTCTATCGCTGTTTCCGCTCTTGCCCGCTAGCCTGACCACCGGGCTGGTGGAGATGCTGCGGAAAGGCGGCGACGGGTTGATTGCTTTGAAGAGTGGAAAAGCAGTGCTGCTCATCGTCGTCACGTCACTGCTGCAATGGCTCTTGAATGGACTCATTGCATACTTTGCGTTGCGCGCATTTCACGTCGACGTGACATTGGCGACGGGCCTGATCGTGACGGGCGTGACCGCATTCGGCGTCACGATCCCTTCAACGCCAGGCTACTTCGGTGTGATTCAGATGTGTTTTCAGGTGAGCATGAATGCTCAGCAGTTGAAGTCCGATCCATCGCTGGTGCTGGGCTCTTCGGTATATTATCACATGAGCATGTATATTCCCGTTACAATGCTGGGCCTGTATTTTCTTCACCAGTCAGGATTGAGTTTGAAGGACATGCGGAAGGCGGCCGAGAAGCCGGCTGACGGCCCGGGGCAGACGGACGATGGCGATGCGGAACCTCAGCCACCGGAATATCCAGGCAATCCGTATCAGTCACCGCGAACCGTCTAACGGACTGTACGAGTAATAAGCGACAACTGTGTCAGCCAATTAATCCACCAGTTCCACCAGCACGCTTGTTTCCGAAATTACAGGCCATGTACCCTCTTTCAGCAGCGTGGCGCGTATCTTTAGGTAGTGTTCAGTGCGAGATGATGCGGATGGAGTGGCAGTGATGGCGAAGTTAGAATGGGAGATGTCGTTAGACAAAGTTTGGGGTTCGGCAACAAAGATTGTGTGTTGAGAATCGTCGGAGCAAAGTTCCAGATTGATAGGCTCTGTTAGCTTTTCAGAACGATCGATGCTAATCGGGACGAAAAGCCGTTGGCCCGGTTTTGCCAGGAATTCACTTTCATCGACTGAGATCTTTAACAGGGCTCCGGTGGGCAGGAAGCCCATGCGGTTTTTCTGGTGACTCACGGAATACCGCACGTTTCCTTGCGGGTCGGCAACCTTGGCGACTCCATTGACGACCATTCTCGACGTGCGAGTTGTTTCCAGCCATTCGGGCAGATACACCGGATACAGAATGCGATTTGCACCCGGCGGAACAGCCAGTTCCGGCCCTGTTATTCCCTGCACATGACGGCCCTGCAGGGACGCCATTTCCAACATGATTTCCGCTTCAAATCCTGCATCCCGGGCAATCAGCACGGGGGCCGGAAATGTCGAGCCGCGTGGCCATTTGGTCACATCATCCAGACCTTCGGCATCGATCGTAAACGGCGGCTTGATCGTTGTCGCGATCAGGACTGGACTGGTTGTGTGCTGAACGGCCTTTTCGCTGATTGTCGCAGTTCCGATCACTTCGACTAGGGCTGCCGACGCAGCCGCATCGGCGGCCACCGTGAGTTCCACATTCAACGCATTCTGATTCGCCGCGATCTGCAACTTTTCCGGAATAGTGACTCCAACCGGCAGGCCAGATACTGCCACATCGATCGCATCCGTAAATCCGCCGCGCCGCGTGACGTTGATAGTGAGTGTGGATTTGCCACCAATAGGAGCATTCAGCAATTCCGGAGCGCTCAACCGGAAATCCGGCGCGGCAAGTCGCACCGATAGATGATATGTGGCTGCTCGTGTGCCGCTTTTCGAAGCGACATCCGTCACGCTGATATGATAGTCACCATCCGCTGCAACCGGGAATTCGATTTCAGCGTCGGTTGAAGCTGTTCGATCGTCGTTGCGAGCCAACTGCTTTCCTTCATGATCAAGAATTGCCAAAGCAGCATCGACCTGCGATCCCGTCTCTTCGTGCGACACTTCAACGGCCCAGACGTCGCCCTTCTTCCCCGCAATCTGATAGAGGTCTTCTCCGAACCGCTGGTCCAGCACGCCGGTAACTCCGCCGGGCACGGTCAGCGTGGAAACGTTTTCTTCCTGCTGCAATTCATCGCTGACGTGCAGCAGAAATGGTGGACAGGCGCCGTGTTCAGTTGTAAATTGATAACGAAACGAAGTTGAGTTGTTGTCGTCAGGGAACGTCACGTCACGCATGACGGATTCGAGTTTTGCCTGCCCTGTCGCGACGCCATAGCCCACCAGTTCGACAGGTCGCGTTTCGCCGCGCCGCCCCACCGACGGAATTGCAGTGACAACTCGCGGCCCCGGCGTGACGGTCAGTTGGTACACGAAGGCTCTGTCACCGCGAAAATCGAGATCGTAGATCGCCGCAGTGTAAGATTCGTTGGCGTTGGCCGAAAACGTCAACGCCGTATCGTCGCCTGCGGTGTCCGCCGCTTCGGCGATAATCCGATCCGTCTGATCGCGAATTTCAACGACCGCGTTGAGCTGCGAGTTGATTGAGCGCGCGGCAACGGAACAGGTAATCGGCCCGGACTTCGTCGCTGTAAACCTATAGTGATCGACTTCTCGGATGAGTTTAATCTGGCCGGAAATGCACACGGGCAGAGATTCAATTTGTTGCGGTGCGGGTTCCGATTCTGCTTCTACATTCCTTCCCACTTCGACAACATTTGCAATTTCATTCACCACCAACCGGCCAACGGCAGTGGCACCATTAGCGTTGGCAGCCTGCCATTTCAGGATTCCGGACGGGAAGTCTGCCGGTATGGTCAATCGTGCATTCGTTTCGCGCGGCAGCGGCTCGGGGGCTCGCCGGGATTTTTTCCCGAACCAATACGGCGGTTCGGGCACAATGACCGGGCCAGGAGGACCGATGATCTCGAATCGAATGCGACGATCATGCGCAAACAACTGCATATCAGGCGTCCATTCGTAACCACCGAGAATCACGTCGATCGTCTGACCCGCCTGACCACCAGGCGGGAACATGTATCCAACGGAAGGTGGATACTGGGCAACCGCGACCTGCGAAAGGCTCATGAGCACAACAATGATCAACAATGCTGCGAGGTAATTCTTCATGCGTTGCGGCCTAGGTTAGGTTAGGCGTCTAGATCAGATCGTGAATTACTTTGCCGCCGTCAACGATCGGCACGGGACGGCCGTCAGGCCCGAAAAACTGTCTGTCGGGATCGATGCCCATCAGCACGGAAATCGTCCGCAACAGATCGTTGACGCTTACAGGATTTCCGGTCGGTGCAGCGGCTTGGCTGTCAGTCGCGCCGATCACCTGACCGGGTTTAGTGCCGCCGCCGGCAAAAATGATTGTTTGAGCCATCGACCAGTGATCACGTCCCGCCTGAGCATTGATGCGCGGCGTGCGGCCCATTTCTCCCATCATCACGACCAGCGTTTCGTCCAGCAGTCCGCGTTGTTCTAGGTCGGTTACAAGCGTGCTGAACGCTCTGTCGGCGTAGGGAATCAGGTCCGTTTTCAGACTTGGAAAACAGTTAAAATGGACGTCCCACCCCGGCGCATCGACGCCCACAAACCGGCAGCCTGCTTCGACGAGCCGTCTCGCCAGCAATGCACATTGACCAACCTGCGTGCGACCATAGGCGTCTCGTACAACGTCGGGTTCTGCGTGAATATTAAATGCTTTTCTGGCGTCTTCAGATGTAATCAGACTGTAGGCTTTTTCATAATAGGTCGACATCGCCTTTCCCTGAGCCTGATTGCGTTTGCGTTCCAGTTGATCAATTCCGGAAAGTAATTTCTTCCGCAAACTGAGTCGTTTATCCGAAAGGTGGCCGGGTGGCTGCAGATCTTTGACTTCAAAGTCCGGCTGAGTGGGATCGGCCTCGATGACAAACGGAGCATGTTCTGCGCCGTAAAATCCGGGGCCACCGGCAGACATGGGATGCGGCAGATTGATGTAGGCTGGCAAGGCGCCGCGCTGGCCCAGCACTCGCGAAACGGCTGATCCGATGGATGGAAAGTATTCGTTGTTGGGCACGGGATTGTCACCGTCGGCAAAGCTGGGCCGACGGCCCGTCATGACATAATGGTAACCCGTCGAATGTCCGTTATCGCTGTGACTGTGACTGCGGAGGATGGTGTACTTGTCCGCCATCTTCGCACACAACGGCAGTTGATCCGTTACAAAGATATCGGGGACGTTGGTGCTGATCGTGCCGAATGGGCCACGAATTTCCGGTGGGGCTTCCGGTTTGGGATCCCACATGTCCTGATGAGGCGGACCACCTTCCAGAAACAGAAAAATGCACGATTTCGCCTTTGCCGAAATCGGACTTGCGGCCTGGGCCTGAAGTTCCAGCAGGCGAGGTAACGTCAAGCCACCGATCAGACCGCACGCGCCCAGTCGCAGAGCGTGCCGTCGCGAAGTGCCATTGCAGTTGTGATATTGTCTGCCAAGCGATAATCGGAACATACGTAATTTCCCAGGCAACCTGTACTACTAATGATTAAATACAAACTCTTTCGAATTCAGCAGTGTCCACAGCACGTCTTCGGCTGCCGCACGGCGATCCGTTTCACGGAACGCCTGCTGCATAAGTTCCTGTTCGGCACTTGTCGGAAACCTCGACAGCGTGCATAGATACAGTTCATCGATAAGTTCAACAGGCGACAGTTCTGACGCCGCAAGTTGTCGAACGCGACCATGCCGGTTTGAGATCTTTTCGAAGATCTCGGGTGCATTCAGCAGGTGCAATGCCTGTGCAATACTGGGTTCATTGCTGCGTTCGCATTCACAAACGGTCGCTCGCACGGGCCGACCAAAGATGCGAAAGAAGTAGGACGGCATGTGATTGTCCCAGATTTGAATTGCCCGGTAGCCCTTTGGCCATCCGTTAAAATCTTCCGGCACACCGGTACTCTGGGAAATCGCATCCAGCAACACTTCTGCAGGCTGTGATTTCTGGATGAAGTGCGAAAAGTTCTGCTGGTCGTCAATGTTCGATGGCACCGAGACCGCATCCAGCTGGTACACACGCGAATTCAGCAGCGTGCGTGTGAAGGCTTTCAGGTCGTACTTCACATCCCGCATATGACTGGCCAGTGCCTCCATCAGAGGAGGATTGGTTGGGGGATTTGTTTCGCGGATATCATCGATCGGCTCGATCAGACCACGCCCGAAGTAGTGTGCCCACAATCGATTGGCGATTGCTTTGGCGAAGAATGGATTCTGATCCGCTGTCAGCCAATCGGCCAGTACTCGGCGACGATCGGAGACGTGCGTAAAATCCGCCGGAGCAGCTCCCAGTGCGCGAGTTGCCACAGTCTCACCACCCTGCGGATGCGGCAGATCATTGCCGCCGAACGACACCACCGCTTGTTCTCCATTCGGAAGTTTCTTCAGCGTCAGTCCCGTGAAGAATCCCGCGAGACCAACATAATCCGCTTGGCTCCAGCGTTCCGACGGATGATGATGACAATGAGCACACTCGATGCGGACACCCAACAGCAACTGGCTGATTGATCGTGCGGCTTCGTCCGGTTTGTTCAGAATTTTATAGAAGGAACCCGGGCCTTCCGCCGAAGTATTTCCCTGCACCGTCAGCAGATCTGTGGCGAATTCATCAAACGGGCGATTCTGTGCGAAGCCATCCTTCAGCCATCGCTGCATCGCCACTGTACCCTGCGGCGAAATGGTCAACTGATCGGCTCGCAGAATGTTCAGCCATCTCATGGTCCAGTAATCGATGTATTCGTCGCGGTCCAGTAACTGGTCGATCAGCCTGGCACGTTTGCCTAGCGACGTATCGTTCAGGAATTGCCGGACCTGCTCCGCCGCTGGCAGCGTCCCGATGGTATCCAGCGATACGCGACGCAGAAACGTGGCGTCATCGGACAGCGGGCTGGGTTCGATGCCCAGTCGTTCAAGTTTGTTCCATGCCAGTGTGTCAATGAAGTTGTTTTCCGGCGGGCGGGGAAACTTTACGCCTGGACGCGGCAGCGTAATGCGGCATGTGGACACATGGCCCAGATGCCGCACCAGAACGGCTGCTTCGCCAGGAATCTCGCTGGCCTGAATCAGACCGCGGGAATCAACATCGGCGATGGACGCTGCGTTGGATTCAAATTCTGTTTCGTTGGTGACGCAGCGACGATTTCCGGAAGCATCAATCGTGCTAACTCGAATCTGCTGAGTCTCACCAGCAAACAGGACCTGCTGCTGCGGTTCGACTTCAATTCCAACTATTTCTGATGCGGAATCGTCAGCCACATCGAATCGAGCTCCTTCGGCAATCCACCGCAATAGTCGGCGGTCACGATAACTGCCAGGCGCGATCCGTTGACCGCCGCCGTGAGGTGTTCGAGCCGACGCTTTTTGAAACAGCAGACTGCTGGCTGGCGAAGCTGCAGAGACGCGCCGCCCGCGACCCTCCAGCACCAGCGCCTCGAAGTCAGCTCGCGCGTCGAAACCGAATATGCTGAGTTTAAATCCGTTCTGTCCTTCTGCTTTGCCATGACAGCCACCCGAATTGCAGCCAGCCTTTGTCAGGATCGGGATAACTTCGCGGCGAAAGGAAATCGGCACCGGATTGTCCAGTCGTCTCACGGTGATGGGGATTGTCGTGCGTCCATCGTCTGACTGAACTACGATGATGCCAGCGCCATTCGCAAGGGGGCTGATGAGACCGCGATCGTCCACGACAGCAATGCCCGGGGGATCGATTTGAATCGTCACCTTGCGTGTGATATCAAGTGATCGTCCCGTCGCATCTGCGAGAAGGACGACAATCTGCTGCGTGGCTTCCGGCCGTTCCAGAGTCACCTCGGACGGACTAACCGTCAACGTCCCGGCATCAACGACTTCACCGCCTCCGAAGAAGGCGAATAGCCAAACGACAATGAGGACTTGGTAAGGCAAACGAAGCACGATTAGTCCTGGAGCAGAGATCTACAGCGGAGAGCATGGGCGGGGCCTTGAGTGGCCTGATGCACGAGCCGAAAAATGGGGAAATTGGGTTTGCGGGGAACAGGGAAATCTGTTGCGCTCCCCCGTATCAATTCATCGAGTTTTCACTCAAAGCGAAGGAGCGCAACAGTGGGGCTATCATCCTTTATTCGTGCCGGTCAA
>CANJQC010000067.1 GCA_947476295.1 Planctomycetaceae bacterium
AGTGTCTGTCCTCAAATGTGATTGAGCATACGAAAAGCTGGACAATCGGGAAAAAGGCTCCGCGAAGATGAGATGGGAAACCGTAGAGTTGATTGCAAAGGTCAGCAAAACGGAATTTCTTCAGTCAAATCTTCGAGGAGCCAAGGATGCGAAAAGGATACTCAACTCAGCTACGACTGGATAGTCTGCCCATCGATCAGGTGCCGCTCAATCTGGAATGTCGCAGCCGCATCGTTTCCATTCTGCGAGCCGTGCAGCAGGTGTACTCAAAGGCCGAAGTCACCGCCACGATTATGAAACTGATCGAAGCAGATGTGAACCTCGACACGCGCAAAGACTGCGGTCGAACGGGCATGGATTACTGGCACATCATGGTGCTTGCAAGCGTGCGACTCGGCTGCAACTTCACTTACGATCACCTGCATGATCTGGCAGAAAACCACACCCGCTTGCGAGCCATCATGGGCATCGGCGCGTGGGACGGCGAGACGAATTTTTCATGGCGTACGATTCGCAACAATATCTGTCTTCTGAAGTCGTCCACCATCGACGCGATCAGTCAGATCATTGTCGCAGAGGGACACGCGGTTGTTCCGGAAGCCGTCGAACAGTTGCGAGCCGATTCTTTCGTAATGGAGACAAACATCCATTATCCGACAGAGAGTTCGCTCATACGTGACGGCCTGCGAAAGATCATTGAGATCTGTCTGGAACGCATGCCCGATCACCAACTCCCGGGCTGGCGACAGCATGCGTATCTGTGGTCATCGGTGAAGAAACTGGCTCGACAGATAGACCGAATCGCGGCGAAGAAAGGAGGTGATTACGTCGCGAGACTGAAAGAGCCTTATCGCGAATTACTGCAGAAAACACAGTTAATTATCGCGAAGGCACGCCAGTTGTGCATCGATCTGCTGCTGCCTCAGGCCACCCCGGATGACGTCTTCGGGCCGAACACTCTGCAGGCGTTCATCGCTCGCACCGAACGAGTCATGGACACCGCAAAACGACGTGTGCTGCTTGGCGAATCAGTCCCGAACAGCGACAAACTGTTCAGCATGTTCGAGCCACACACGCAGTTGTACAAGCGCGGCAAGGCGGGCGAGCCTATTCAATTCGGACGTCAGGTTTTGGTGTTCGAAGATGCGGCAGGCTTCATCGTGCATGGCAAACTGATGAATCGCAATGACTGTGATTCAGGCGTCGCTGCCGCAGAGACGAAGGTGGTTCAGGATCGCTTCGCTGGTCGCATCAAACGTCTGTCGTTCGACCGTGGTTTCCATTCGCCGGAGAATCAGGAACTGTTGTCCGATGTCATCCCGAGTCTGTGTCTTCCGAAGCCCGGCGCGAAGCAGTCTCTGAAACAGATGGCTGCAGCGGATGATGACTTTCTGGAGGCGTTACAGAATCATCCAGGAGTGGAATCGGCCATCGGTGCGTTGCAAAGCGGCAATGGCATGGAACGCTGTCGTGATCGTTCTGAGATCGGTTTCGAGCGTTACATCTCGCTGGCGACACTGGGCCGCAACCTGCAGACGCTCGGACGTCTTCTGATCGCGAAAGAGTCACCGAAAAGCGAGGCGGCGTTCACTCGCCGCAAAGCGGCCTGACCTGACGATTGAATAGAGAAATCTGGCGATGAATTTCCCCCGCCCAAGCCGAAGGTCCGCGCTTCAACTGCGAAATCGTGTCTAAAACGCCGATTTTTCGGACCGCTCGACGATCGTCGAGTCGATGCGGTAAGCTTAGGTCGTGTCTTAAGTCACCATAAGGGGTACCTGTTGCCAGCGTTTCAAAATCCAAACCTCATTTCAGGACGCGCACGAGCTATGGCTCACAGCACTTCAGCATCGATGGCTTCGGCCTCGCAGTGCGCTGGCAAGAATCGCGTACACGTTTTTGTACGTCGTCAATTGGGTTCTGGTTCGATTACTTTTTCGGGTCTCTGTCGAGGGACAGAGGCATCTTCGGGAGGAACAGGAGTGACGGGGCGAATGCTCTTACTTTTCAAGCACCACAATCCAGCCTTGAACGTCTTGTCCCCCCTGGGTCCGCAGCGATTCCAGAGTGACGCTGTGTTCAAAGAATTCATGCTTTGTCGCGAGTTGACGGATGTAGGCTAGTGAGTGCGAATACCGGCGCGAACGATTCAGGTGGTAGCCTACAGACGACGTGGGGGCGTTCGGAATGGCGTCGGCCGCTTCGACCGAAAACGCAAACAGGCCGTTCGCACGGAGTGCCGCAGACGATAACTGAAAGGTTTCACTCAGATCCCCAACATAGACGAACACATCTGCGGCAAGAATCAGGTCGGACCTTGCCGTTTGGTTTTTCAAGAAACCGACAATGTCGTTGACCTCCAGCGCATCGTAGCAGGAGCGATTGTTGGCGACCCTAATCATCTCGGAGGACAGATCGACCCCGACAATCCTGCTTGCGAAGGGCCGGAACAATTCCCCGCAAAGTCCTGTCCCGCATCCGAGATCAAGGATGTCAAACATTTGATCGGGTGCGGCGGCGAGGACAGCTTTCAGAATATGCTCAGGGGTCTGGTAGCGTAGGCTGCCGCGAAGGTGCTTGTCGAATTGTGCGGCGTAGGTATCGAACAATGAGGCCACGTAATCCCTGGGCGCTATCGCCGGAGCCTCCAATCCTATGAATGCCGCGAAGTGAAATTGCCAATCCGCTGACTGCGGATTTCGGCGAACCGCTTCCTGGAAAGACTGAATTGCCTCGACGTCCTCCCCTGCAAGTTCCAACGCAAGTCCCAACGCGAGGTGCGTGTCGGCGAGATCCGGATCCAAGTCGCGGGCAATGCGGCAGACTTCGACCGCACGTACCAGACACCTAGCCTCGATCAGCGTGGTTCCGAGGTTCAGAAGTGCAGCAACAAATCGTGGCGAATGCTGAATCGCTGATTCGAAGCTCGTAATCGCGCGTTCAATATTCCCCAATTCACCCAATGCGATTCCCAGATTATTGTGTGCGTCGGCCATGGACGGCTGCAGGGAAATGGCCCTCTCGAACGACTCTGCCGCCTGCTGGTTTCGTCCGAGCATCGCAAGGACTGTTCCGAGGTTAAAATGAATTTCCGCGAGTTCAGGAGAGAGCTGCAGCAGGCATTGAAAGTGCCGGACGGCGCCCTCAAAGTCGTGCTCATGGAATAGCAATATGGCTAATTGAAAATGGGCTTCGGTTGATTGCGAATGCTTTTCCAATATTTCCTGATACGCGAATTTGGCCCGTTTTCGACGGCCAGCTTTCCGATGTGATTCCGCCCGTGACAACAAACTCGCAAGTATACTAGCTTTCATGGCGAAACGGCCGCTCGAATTCGTAAAAACGATTCATCGAAAAATGAAGTGCGCGTCGTAAGTTTCTGCCGCGTAAAGGGCTTACAAAAAAAGTGATCAAATCAGTCTGATGAGCAAGTGTCTGAATCTGGCGTATCAGGAGATCCGCAATGATCACGAGGGAATTGTACAGTTCAGTAGGCGTTTTAGTCTACGAGCATCAGGACTGTTGGAGAAAAGACGGGATATTTCATATCCGGATGAAAACGCCACCATCGTGTCACAAGTGTGGAAATCGCGAGGTGATTCACCGGGGGACGTTTACTCGAGTTGTGCATGGACCACGGATCGGTCTGGACCAGACTGTATTGTTCATCAAGGCACCTCGACTGAAATCCCGTCGCTGCCGACATGTTTCAACCTGTTCGGGGAATTATCATGAAGCCTATCCAGCTTGCGGCGCTTTTTCAATATCGTGGACTGCGTCTATTTTCGCTAGCCGCCGCAGGGCGGACCGGGACGAGGTCGGGGTGGATTTGGCGGAGGCAGTGAAAGTGGTCGCGGCGAAAACGGCGGGCGATCACGACGTGCAGCGGCAGAAGGTGAAGACAAGGAAGAGCCAAAGGAGGACGATGCACCTAAGGCGAAATGCATGTATGCCCAAAAAGTCCACGGGGTGTCTCAACCAACAGCATCCAGAGCAGGAAAGCGGCCCTCGTATTCGTCTTTGCGAGCCTGATCCTGGATTTCCTGAAAACCCTCGCGGAGTTTGCTCATGACGTCGGCGGCAGAACGCCATGCTGCGGGTGACTTCGTCTTGATCTGATCGAGTGAATACACGACGAGTCGCATCACCTGAGCGGGCAGTTCTCCATGATTCAGATTGAGGCCATCGGCAATCATCAGCAGAGATCGCATGGCCTTCAGGCTGACCGGAGGCAATTCAGAGGCGAGATTCTTTTCCAGTAACCGCGTACCTTCTGTCAGATTTGCGACGGTCTGATCATAGATCAGCAGCAGCATGTCGATGCGTGTCCATGCGTGTGACTGAGTTGTCTTGTACTTCAGATGCGGATTCATCGCTCGTGTCACCCATTTATCAAAGTTGATCAACTGCCGATTTGCGGCAGGCTGGCCAGTTGGCCTCCGAGATAGCTGCTGGTCGATTGTAATTGACTGATTGCTGATTCCATGGCCTGGAACTGTTTCAGCAGATTCGCCTGTTGCCTGTCGAACGTCGCCTTTTGGCGATCAATCGACGTTTGAAAACTCTTCAGCTGAAGATCAAAACCGTCGTCAACAGTGGCAAGCAAACCGTCCTGCACTTCAAGCAGGTCTCCAAGTCTCTGATCGAGCGAAGATGCCAGCCCGCGTGAGACTTTCATGGTACCCTTGACACCGACAACAATCTGTGCGGGTGAAAGTGTCACCTGGACCTGAAGATCCGCCGTGTTCGCATTATTCGGATCGCCCGAAAGCGTTCTGCCTCGACCGATAGCAATCTCGGACAATCCGTTCACGATAAAACTGCCTACGACGTCGCGACCGGTGTCTGTTTGCCCTGCGGTCAGGCCAAGATCTGTCAACGCCGTTCCGCCACTTGTCGTGACATCAGAAGCAGTCCCATACGTCAAGGATGTCAACTGCAGTGCACCACCGTTCAGACCGACCTTGATTGTTCGACCCGGGAGGTCCTGCGATTCGTTGATGGTGGATTCCAATTCATCGGCAAGTTGTTGTGCTGTGTATGTGCCTTCCTTCAGGCTGACAGTCGCTACTTTACCGTCAAGTTTCAGTTCCAGTGTTTTATTTGCGGACGTGATCACGGTCGATGCCGCCACGCTGACTCCGCCGGTGAGCGAGGCCTGCTCCGCTGCCTGGGTCAGATCCACTCCGTAGCCCAAAGTGGATGCCTGTGTTTTCGTACTGGCAGCGATAAATGTGATTCCGGCGTTTGAGGACTCGCCAGTGAGGGAAAAGACTTTCTTCACGTCTTCTGCAGTGACCCCTTCGATACCGCCGTTTAATGCCGATTCCAATTTGCCCTTGTCCAGAGTCAGTTGACCCTTATTATCGAATGTCACGCCGATGGAGGACAATCGGTTCGCCAGCGGATTTGCACCGGGTACGACGTCCTGAATCGCCGACCGCAGCTTTTGGACGATTCGTGCTGCATTCTGGTTACCCAGAAATACGCCCCCGTCATTCGTAGTGGCATTGTATTTTGAGTTGTCGCCAATGTACTGCACAACATCATTGAAGGACTTCACGAAATTTTCGACGGCGGTCACTGCGGCAGTATTATCCTTAGCAACCGTGAGCGAGATCTTCTGCCCCGCTGACACCTGCAGCAGGTCGAAACTCATGCCGGCGATCACGTTTTGGAACTGATTGGAACTGCTGGAGACGGAAATCGCTCCAGGACCCGATCCTATCGTGACACTGGCATCCTGCGCCGCCTGAACGGGGCTCAGGAGATTAATTTGAGGTTGCACTGCGCTGCCACTGTTCGACGCCAGATTGTTGGTCACGGAGATTTCATTGCTGACCCCCGTTTTGCTGCTGGTCAGCAGCAGCCGATACGGTGTGGCGCCGCCGGTGGAATCTTTGACAACGCTCGCACTGACCCCGGCCCCGGAAGAATTGATCGCGGCGGCAAGGCCATTCAGTGTGTTGTTGTTGCCGTCGATCGTGATTGATTTTTGGTCGCCTGAACCAAGACGAATACCAAATGTCCCTTGAGTGATCTCGGATTCCAGGTCGGCAAATCCCTGCGATGCCACCTGATGGGCTTGAGCCGTGGTATTCACGGTCAGGTGATAGGCTCCGGGGATGGCCGAAGAATGGGCAGTGGCGATGACCGCTTGCGGATCGCTGGCGGTTACCGATAGACGAGTGAGGGGGTTGCTTGTATTGCGTGCCAGCACAGCCGTGTCAGCGCGCAGGCTGAGCATTTTTGCTTCGACTGATCGGAACGCCGTCTGCTTCAACTGAATGCCAGCCTTGCGGACATCCAGACGGTCAATCTGCTGCTGCTGAATTTCCAGCAGTCCACTGATAATCTTTTCCGTATCCAGTCCTGTAACCAGACCATTGATGTTGATAGGCATAGTGACAACCTGATCATCAACCACGAGTAAGTACTTGCGAGGATAAAAATGATACCAACAGGAGAACGGTCCGTCCGAAGACTGGAATTCCAGTTCCGGCCGGACCGTTCTGAGTTGTCATCAGCTCAACTGACCGATTATCGCAGCAGAGACAGAACCAACTGTGGAATCTGGTTTGCATTGCTCAACATTGCGGTGCCAGCCTGAACAAGCACCTGGCCCCTTGTGAAGTTGGCAATTTCTGAAGCAAAGTCGGTGTCACGAATGACAGACTCAGCGTTGGTTGTATTCTCCAGAGTTGCTCGCAGGTTGTTGGCTGTGGACTCCAGCGTATTTGACTGGAAGGAGCCCAGTGTACCACGAAGATTGGTGACATCACTGATAGCCGCATCGACCACAGCGATCGTGTCCTGCGCCTTGCTGGCTGAGGTCACGTCGATTTCGTCAAGACTGCTGAACTGGTTGTTGCTGACACCAACCCCCAGGCCGTTTGAATTGACCTTGTTGATCGCAATCTTTGCTGTCTGATTCTGGTTCGCACCAATCTGAAATATCAGCGAATTGTCGGTGACACTCACATTGCCCTGAGCGCCAGCCGCGACGGTCTTGGCTGCATTGGCCCCCGAATCAGCAGCGAACTGGATAACAACCCCCTTGGCACTTCCCGAATTTGCCGTGAGCACATTTCCGCTTCCGGTATAGGATGTCCCATCAATTGTACCGATCACATCGACTCCGTTGTCGGTGATCGTCGTTGTTCCAATGCCACTGCTGGTCGCACCGGCCGCTGTATTTGACACAACATTAAGGCTGGCGTCAGACCCGAAATCTTTTGTATATAAGCGAGTGCTACCCGAATCAATATCGGCAACGACGCCAGTCTGGGCGGTAAACTCGTTCACGCGGTTGACAACCTGAGCCTGACTCATGCCAGTAGTCAGGGTGATCGAAACATTGTTAATTGTCAGCGTTTCGTCCGCTGTCAGAGCGGCCGTTTGAGCCGTACTGGCAGTTGCCGTGGCTCGTTCACCTTCAGTGGTAATCGTGATGGCATATATGCCTGCGAGGGTATCCGAGCTTCCTTTGAGAAACTTCACATCAGCGTCGGATGCTGTACCGCTGATGCCTGCGGAACCGTCCAGCAACTTTTTTGTACCGAACTGCGTATTGTTGGCGATACGGTCAATCGATTTCAGGGCGTTGCTGATTTCCGCCTGATTAGCCGCCAAAGCGTCGGCATCATTCACGCCGCTGTTGGCACTGTCGATAGCAAGGCTGCGAACCTTAACCAGCAGTGAGTTAATTTCATTCAGAGCACCTTCACCGGTCTGCACAACTGACGCAGCCTTGTCCGTGTTTTCAATCGCCTGCTTCAGCCCGGCAATCTGAGCACGCTGTTTTTCTGAAATCACGAGCGCCGCAGGGCCATCGGCACCGCGGTTGATTTTCAGACCGGATGACAGCTTTTCAACTGAGCTCCGGACGTTCATCGATGCCTTATTTAGATTGTTTTGGGCATTCAGAGACGTAACATTGTTTGCAATTGACAATCCCATGATCATTTCCTTCGTTGAAAGATTCGTGGGGCTTGCCCCGCGTTACGGCGGCTTTGGCCCACACCAAGAAAGTAAGAAACCAGCTGTGCTTTCAGCAAGAAGAGTCACATGCTGCCGGTCCTGAACAGAACCGATCGACCGAAGCAACACAAATTCCAGCAGTGTTACTTCCAGACAGAAAGCTTCTCTAAGCATCCTTGCTCAGAATTGCTGCGGCTGTTTGTTCTGCCGCAGCGCGAGTCAGGTAATCGCCTCGCTGCACTCTCACTCTCGCCGCTGCGACGACATCGGGCCGAACATCGCTGATCCCGCCAAGCTGACGAGTCAACTGATCCAGCTCACTGCCACCCACAACCCCCTCGGCTCCTTTGTCTCGAGACGCCGACAACGACTGTGCTCGTTCCGTATTCGTTCCCGACGTCCGCGACGAACGCGGTATATCTCCGCCAGATGGAATATCAATTCGATGAATCTGCATTGCCTTGTCTCCCGGTGAGAAACCTGAGTCAGACAGCGCTATCGAAGCGTGACGAAGAAACTTGCCAAGAATTTTTGACTCAATCCCGCACCACTGATAGACGATGAGGATGTAACGGTTGTATCGATTGCATCATTTCCGGGGTCCGCGAAAGAGGGCGTAACATGTCTAATTCGCCGAAAAAACTGACATTTCCATGGTTCTCACAGCCAATTCTGGTTGTCGCGATGATGATCGGTATGGTCCTGCTGGGAGCCGTCGGCGCGATAATTTTACGATCCGAAATACCCGTCAAGTGTGAAGGGAATCACGTAGCACAGGGCGACAGCACGCAGCCGGACAGGAAATTGCCCGAAGTCAAATCGGACGACAGCCCAGCGGGCAAAAATGTCCATGCGAGCGACCATCGTGGTGAATCGAGTCATACCGAACTGATCGACAATCGTGATCAAGTCACAAGCGATGATCCATTCAGTGAGGAAAGCCTTGGGTTTGCTGAATCCACGCAGGCGGCAACATTCCGTGCTGAATCAGAACACTCACCGCTGGAACCTGCAGATTCACATCCTGCCGCAGCGCCGGCCTTGCATCAAGTCACTGAAGTTCCGCCTGCGGTTTCTGATGCCGCGACTTCAGCACGGGAAGACAAGATCACACAACAGGCTGTGAATCTCATGACTCTTGCTGACGAACAACTGGCCAGCGGAAGTTACGTGCAGGCCATGCGCGCGTATCAGACCATCCGCCAGAAATCGCAGGGAGCACCTGGGACTGCGATCCTGATGCGACTGGCGCTCTGTGCCGAAGCAGCAGGCCGTCGAGCCGCCGCGCTGGAGGCCTATCGAAAAGTTGCCGCCACCCAGGCCGATCCGGCATGGGCCGGAGTCGCTCGTTACGGTGAGGCGCGATGCCTGGCGGCCGTAAAACGTCACGATGGACTGCAGACGGATCTGCTGCGCCGCGTACTGCTCGACGAATCTGAATTTCTGCCGACCGTCCGCAACGAAGTGCTGCATCTGATAGGACGTGATCTGTGGCAGGAGCAATCATCAATGACATCAGTCGATCTGTTGGATGACAAGACGCTCACTGTGCCCGAATGGTCAGCAGACCCAGCGAGATTGCTTGACGAACTGCCTTTGTTGATTCATGAAACACCGACAAAGATCGGCCCCGTTCAGTTTCAAGTCCTGCACTACGATGACAAAACTCCGGATGGTATCTCCGTTCGACTCAGTTGCGGCACAACGCGACTGGAACCGTTATTGCAAAACCTTTTAAGTGGCTGTCGTCTGAAATTTGAAATCTCATCGCAGGCGACAAGGCAGCTTCAGGGGCGAACGCAGCAGATTCATGTAGATGAGTCGCGGCTTGCGACACTTCTGGACGGCTTGACAATCCCCTACGATCTCTGTTGGCATCAGCGTGAAGAGGGAGTCGTGATCCTGCATCGCGGTGAACTGACGCCGGAAGAATTTCGGCAGTGTCGGCTAAATTCCGCCGAACGCATTTTGCGAATCGCGGTTACAGACGGAGCGATCTCACGGCAGGCGGGCCACAGTCGATTGGCTCTTGCGACCCTATTGTATGAACAGGAGCGGGCTGCCGATGCGGTGCAGTTTCTGCAGGTACAGATTGAATCCGAGCCGCGTTCTGTGGTCGAAACGGAAGCCGCCTTCAATCTTGGCAAGTGTCTGATGGCGTTGAATCAACGCAATGAATCGCGTGAGGCGTTCCTGCGAAGTATCGATGCTGCCGGCGGACTGACCGACGTCAAGATCGCGGCCTACATTTTTGTCAGTCGATTGCTGCTGGAAGACGATCAGAGCAAACTCTGCATTTCTAACATGATGCGTGGCGTTGCGTTGAGTCAGGATTCGGCAATGGAACCGTACGCTGCGTTGCAGTTAGGCAGCGCGTATCTCATCTTTGGAAACCCTCAGGGAGCAAACAGCGTTCTCATGGAGCGGCGTGACGAACTGGCTAATGGTCCGGGACGTGAAGCTGCGGCCTTTTTGTCGGCTCTGGCACGATTTCGAGCCGCCGTGCTGGCCGATCGACGTGAACGCGAAGGCTGGGCGGTCGTGTCAGCATTGTCGGAATTCAAGCCGGAACACTATTGCGGTGGACACTGGGCTGTATTGGTGGCCGAAGCATGCGAAGAACTGGGACTGGAAGCGCAATCGACCGATGCGTCTCTGCTGGCACTCAAGAAGTTGCCGCCATCATGGCTGCGCGATCGAACGGTAATGCGACTCGCTGCACGCTATCAACAGGATCACGAGTTTGAAGAAGCCCGTCTGCTGCTGTCCACTTTAACCACAACGGAAGCCAATCAAATGGCATTGCAGGCAAAGTTGCGGTCGGCAGAAGTTTCACTGGATCAGAACCAACCGGAAGATGCGATTCGCATGTGCCGCTTGCTGATTGATTCCACGGATGCCCCACAACTTGAACGAGCCGCCCTGAGAATCATGGGACAGGCATTTGAACGGCAGAAGAATCACGAAGCTGCGATCTACTGCTTTGCCGGAATGCTGCCAGAGAAATCCGCAGACGAAAAGAACGCTGGTCCCCCCGTAAGGCCAGCGATTCACTCGTCGAACAACGAAAGGCACGACCCATGATGCCTTTCCATCGCAACCCACGTTTATCAAGTTTCGCCATCTTCACTTCAATCGCAATGATCACGCTCAGCGTCGAATCGGCGTTGGCGATCGCTGTGGAGCCTATTGAAGAGGCGACAACAAAAGAGGCGTCGCAATCAAAGTTCATGCCTGAAAAGCCAACCCTCGGCTTCACCGCACGGAGCAAAAGTAGATCTGCAACTTCGCGTGAATGGAGTCGTTCAGCCTCACGCCCCGAACCCGTTTGGGCGACTCCATCCATTGACTTGCCAACGGAGCCCAAAATTCGCTTTATCAGTGCGAGTGGTTCTGAAGAAGGCGAAGTGTCTACAACGGTCGCTTCGGATGCTGCGTCGAGCGGCCAAAGTGTTCAAGCACAGTCAGAAATTTCCAGTCCGACGTCATCGCTTTCCGTGAAAGAACAACTGTTGAACGCATTGCGCGTCCAACGCGAAGCTGCCGCTGGTGCGGCTCGCGCATCGAAGCCACCGGGATCGCTGACAGTTTTGCATTCGCCTCTCACACAATCACAGGCCCCAGCCGCGCAGCCTCCGGCAACACCGGTTGAGACACCGGTTGAGACGCCGGTTGAGACGCCGGTTGAGACGACTATCGCCGATCATTCGGAATCTCATGTTTCCACACCGCCGCCGCCGAACACTGCGAAATCTCGCATCGGGCTTACTCGAACTCTGGAAGACGATCTCAACAGCGCCGACTCTTACGTCCGCGTACGTGCTCAACGCTACTTGCGGCTGGAGATGCAATTGCTGAGGCTGCGAGCCAGTCAGGCTGCGGCCGCCGAACACACCGTTCCGAATACAGGCCATCCCACACTCGAGTCAGCAGCGCCACATGAACCTGAGCATTCGAGCGTCGTGACACCGCCATCGCTTTCAAAAGAGCGTCACGAACACCAGGACGATTTTCCTGCCAGCCACGACACAGCGGACGCAGGCACTCAGGAAGCATTTACAGATGAGCACGGCGATCAAACTGAGGAAGGGGCCGCCACAAATCTTTCGCAACATGATGCTCCGGTGCGATCTCCGCATGCATCATTAATGGACAGCATCGTGGTGGACGGGCCGATCGATCGGCTAGGACTGGCGAACAACCTGTTCGTTGTTGGAGAATACCCGCTGGCGCTGGAAATGTACCAACAAGCCGCAGGAGCGACTCTGACACCCAATCAGGATTTCTGGGTGGAGTATCAGACGGCAAATTGTCTGCGGCGACTTGGAAATCCGGCTGATGCATCGAATCGCTATCGTAACCTTGCCAACCACCCTGAAGCTGGCTGGCTCAGCCAGCAGGCGAACTGGTGGGTCGAGACGCTGGAGAAAATCCGCATCCTGGAGAAGACTCTTTCGGACCACTCGATCGATCACCAACGAGCGACAATCGAAGAAGTGGAGCGGGCGACTCCGCCAGCATCAGCTAGCGGTCCTGCAGCCGGAATCAACGCGAAAGCCGCTGCGACGGAATCCGCAGCGACGCAGCACGCCCAGAATCCTTCGGCTCCTGATGATCCAGCCACGTCCAGTCACAAGGAGTCAAAGCGCGATGAACACATCCAATAGCCAGGATCGATTGGCAGCCTTGAATAAAGATCCATCTGCGGAACAATCTTTGTTGGCCTGCATTCAGGAGCAGAGCACCGTGTTTAACGGTGCCGTGCAATTGATTGAAAGACTTGAAAAGGCTGCGAATCGAAGCGAACTCGGTGACCCGGATTCTATCGCTCAACTCCAGAAATCTCTCGATCGAGTCGTTTCCTCGCAGCAAAAGGTATCGACTGCCTATGCACGGTTTACTTCGCTAAAGATCAGTGCATCCCCGACTCTTCGAAGTTCGCTGGCACGCCACGAAGAACAACTGAGGACACTCGTCGGACGCATCAATTCATTACAAGATGTCTTTGAAACCATCCGCAACAATATGTCCCCAGAACTCGACACCGATATTCGGCGCAGATCGATGCACTCCGCGTATCAGAAGTCACTAAAGACCGTCTGAGTCTGCTCCTGGATTAAAAATCAACACTCAAAACTCGCAAATCAAACTTTTTCTCATGCTCATATTCGAATCATCATCAATGCATACTGTTCTTGCCAAAGCCCGGCGATTTGCCCGGTCTTCAGGGACCGTGCTGATCACTGGTGAAAGCGGCACGGGTAAAGAACTGCTCGCTCAGTACCTGCACGAACACAGTACTCGTTCCGATCGACCCTGCGTCCGTGTCAACTGTGCGGCGTTTCACGACGGGCTGGCCGAAAGTGAATTGTTCGGACACGAACAGGGGGCGTTCACCGGAGCGTCTCGCAGGCACGATGGATTTCTGCACGCAGCAGGTGATGGAACTCTGTTTCTGGACGAAATCGGTGAATTGCCCTTGCCGACTCAGGCCAAGCTGCTGCGCGTGCTGGAAGAAGGGGAATACCTGAGAGTCGGAAGCACCGACGTGCAACGAGTCAATGCTCGGATCATTGCAGCTACCAATCGTGACCTCCTTAAAGACGTTGCGGAAAAAAGATTTCGCGACGACCTGTACCATCGTTTGGACGTGCTGTCACTGCGACTAGCACCACTCCGCGAACGACCGGAAGACATTCCTGTTCTGGTGCAACACTTTATCCGTCAATTTGGCTCTGAGAACGAAACGCCGGTCGTCCAGATCTCCGACGAAATCCTGCAGCAATTGGAGTCATCGCATTGGCCCGGCAACGTGCGGCAATTGCGTAACGCGATTCACAGAGCCTGCGTAGAAGCCGAGTCCGCGACGATTCAGAACATAGATCTGGGAAGTTCTGAACTTGCCGGCTCGTGCGACAAAAGTTTGCCGGCCGAGTTTCTGACGCTCCCATTAGACGAGATCGAGCGAGTGATTATCCTGTCCCGAATTAAACGTTTCCGAGGCAACAAAACGGAAGCTGCCGCAGAACTTGGTGTCACTGCCCGCACCCTCCGCAACAAAATGGCCCGCTGGCAGGAGCTTAACAAGGCCGGATGAGGGTGGGCCACTGTCGGCGTATAATGGATATTCGTTTCTGTCGCATGCCATGAACCAGGTGCGAGACGGAAATTACTGCATCTCAGCGGTCTTTCAGAAATGAGAGAGCTTCTTGGAGAGGTCTCCGACATGAAAATCTAGGCAAGTTGCATCGAGCCAATCAAGCCTCATGTTCCAATCCCCACAGGTCATCGGTGCTGATCGTGAAGTTAGTCAACAGCAGCGACGTTGCCGACTGTCCAGCGGCAAATCGACCGTACTCCCGGTACTCGTGACCATCGAGTGCCAGTACCATGATGACTTTTTCGATTGGATCGACAATCCAATACTCCGCTATCCCAGCTTTGGCGTAGTCGCGGCGTTTGTCGATCAAGTCGCGATGACACGCCGTCTTGTCGTCGCTAACGACTTCCGCGACCAGCAAAGCCGACGTTGGATATTTTTCCAGACGCGAAGACTGAGCGAGACGCTGCACGATCAGAATATCAGGTTCGCGAATCGTGCCGACAAAAGTTTCAGCGGAAGCGGAGCAAACAAGACTTCGCCTCGTTTGTGATGGCTGGTCCAGTCTTCAAAACGCCGAGAAAGCTACCGCACAATTCTCTGGTGCAACCATGTCGGCATTGGAAGAACCTCAATACAGCCATCTACAAGCTCGACGAAATGCTCCGTCTCAAGGCGAAAATAGTCATCTTCGGACCACGCACCCTGGGTTGGGAACAGCGTCGCCAGAGCCCACGCAGGCTGGCCGCGTTCTGAAGCGGGAATGGAGATGTCTGAATCAACGTCTCGAATCATGTTACTCACCAGTTCCGTCGCCTTTGCCATCGGTCCATTTCATGGCATTCCGCATGGGCTCGATACGGAGCACAATCATACCATCCTGAAAGACGCGAACGGTGCCGGTCGATTCGGAAACGGCGATCGCAATAGCCCCAGTTGCCTTTGAAATATCGGCTGCCGCCCAGTGACGCGAACCAAGGCCTTTGGACAGCGTCAAACCATCTGCTGAGGCACGTAAATGTCGTCCGGCGGAAATCGCCAGACCGTCGGACGAAATGACAAAGGCTCCGTCGATCTGAGCCAGTTCCTTGATACTTTCGCGCACGCGCGGGTTGCGAATTGCACGTTCGGCCTTTGGGTAGCCGCGAAATGGATCATGCACCTGCTCCGTCGAGAGTTCCATGACTTTTCTATGACTACCAACTACGAACAAAGTTCCAACTGGTTTGCCTTCACGGCCTTCGCGTCCGATCTCGCATGCCAGATCGACCACGATGCGGAGTGTCTCCAGCGGCACCTTGGTTTCCAGCCGTTGCAGATCGCGTGACGTCAAACGGGCGAGCTGCTCGGCAAGCCGGACGACGCTGACCGTATCACATCCGTCTTTTTCATAGATCGAATAGACCACCACTGCTACGTCGCCGGTTTGAAGCAGCTCATCTGCCATCGCTTCCAGCAGTATTTGAGACACCTGAATATGACGAGACTGTGGTTCCTGCTGAATTTCGACGATATCGACATCGTCTAGCCGAATCGCATCCTGAACGTCCTTCTTATCCGATGCGACGATCAGCCGAAATCTCGTTGAATCACGCTTCAGTGAGGCGAAGTCGTACGGACGATCCGCCAAGATCAGTAACGCCGATGCCGATACCTCTTCTGCCAGTCGAAACGCCGTCTCGAGGATCTTCTGAAATTCAGGAGTTATTTCGTGTCGCTGCATGCACTGAGTGTACGAATTTGCGTAAGCCATTCAACAGACTGAATTTTACGTCTTCCTGTTTCATAGAATTAAAGGGTCGATTCGAAGTCATTGGCCACAGTTCAAAGGAAGGCTTAACGGGCGACCGCCAGCTTTTCAGGCTGCTCGGCCGGCAGCAAGCCTTGAGACCGAGCAATGATGTGGAGCAATGATTTGTTGTCGAGGAACGGTTCAGTGTCCATCGTCCCCCAGATCACGCGGCCCGTGCGATCGACAATGAATGTTCCGTGATTGCTGAATTCAGGCTGCTCGTGGGTCTTCGGATGATACACGTTCCATGCCTGAGCAACCGCGTTATCGACATCGGCCAGCACCGGAAAATGGAACCGACCGTATTCCTGAAATTGCTCCGCAGTGTGTGTGGGTTCGTCAGAACTGATCGCCACAACGTCCGCGTCCAGTTCGCGAAAGTAATGAAGATCTTTGTCGAGCGCGATCAGCTGAGCGACACAGTGGCTGCATCCGTATCCGAGATAGAACACGACCACGACTGGACGGTTTTTGCCGAGATTACTCAGCGACTGGGACTTGCCAGCGTCATCCGGCAACACAAATTCCGGCGCAGTCTGATTAAGCAGGGGATGTTCCTGGGAAGGAGCGGGGCGAAACGCCGCTTCAGAAAGGATCTCTGACAACCCTTCTGTCAGTTGCTGCTGCTGAGCAACCTGCAGGTACGCTTCAGCATCCTTCCGCACGTTGCCAGTGGACACCAGTCCGTAACGCAAACAGATCTGTCGACACCGCTCCAGAATCCCATCATCTTCAGCGACCGTTCCAGGCGGTCGTGACACATGATAGATCAGCATCGTCGCATAAGCACACGCGATCAAGAATAGAAACCCAAGGAACACTCGGGCGCCCCATTCACGCTCGTGCGTTCTCAAAGAGCGCGGTTCTGGATTGCGTTTTTCGGGGCTGGCTTGCTCGACTTGGTTTGACACGGAAGCCTCCGTAGGTTGGGTTTAGCAGGCGGGAAATCATATGCGGGGCCGGTTGACACACGGCACCCCTGATACTAGCCGAAGGATCGACTTGGACTCAGCGCGAATTACAACGATTTCCGAGGTTTGGTATTTGTCCAAGAAGCGCGAAAAAACATCCGCGTTTCGTCTCAAAAACTGGAAATGCCGGGTGTCAGTTTATAATCGATCGCGATTGACCGTCGTTTTGAGTTTTAATGTCTCAAACCCTTTGACACACTCGCTTTTCAACCGAAAGCGTCAGCGAGGGGGTTTCGGCAGGTCATCTGCAAACGGGTTTACGCCGCTGAGTCCGCCGGATTTTGGCAGCGCGTTGAGAAACAGTTCTGCAAGCCGCAAGTCTTCGTTCGTCGTGATTTTGATGTTCATAGGCCAGCCATCGATAACATGCACTGGCTGCAAGACCGCTTCCACCAGCGATGCTTCGTCAGTCGCCAGTGCCAGATTTCGGCAACTTGCAAATGCCTTCTGAAGCAGTCCTGCAGAAAAGACCTGTGGCGTCTGAGCCTGCACGAGGCCCGTGCGATCGACGGTCGCGGAAATGATCGCATCGCTGCCAACTCGCTTCACTGTGCTGCTGATTTTCAGGCCGGGGATGGCAGCCTGGTGAGATTGTGCGGCGGCAAAGATCTGATCAATCCATTTTGCCGTGAGCAGTGGCCTGGCAGCATCATGTACGGCGATAAAATCCGCTGGTTTTGTGATCGCAGACATACCGTTGCGAACACTTTCCGCTCGCGACGTTCCGCCCGCGACTACCGTGATATCCATGAAAGCCAGGTTGGCTTTGAACGTTTCCCGAAACCATTCCAGATCTTCTGGAGCCACGACCAGAATTGTCTCACTCACATCGCTTCTGTTCAGAAAATGCTCCGCCGTCCGCACCCAGACCGGACGTCCCTCGAGTTCCACAAAAGGTTTTTTCCGCTGAAACCCAATAAACCGGCGACTCTGTCCAGCCGCTGGAAGGATGACTGCAAATTGAGACATGAGAATAGCTTCCTGGAATGAATCAAAATTTTTTTAGGATCATTCGAGAGAGAGAACTGTCATCTACAGTCGCAATTATATGTAGCTTGGACATTCATGTCCGAGTCCTCGCCAGAAAGTGTCCCGCCAGCGCAAGATTCCTGAGTTACAGTAACTGACGCTCCGACTGCATTTTCCGGCCATGCGACGGACATCAATGTCTACATACGAAGACTCCCCGGCCGGAACAGTGGAGCCGATGTTGTCGGAAACAAACAGAACATTTATTTCTGGAACGGTCCTTAACTCCTGCTGCGTCTGCGTGGATGCCTAGTGCCTTCTCAAACGGCGTTTACGAATCGATCAGTTGTTTTCCTTCAATCCCTCAACATGTCCGAGGTTCTTCACGGGTTCAAAGATTGCAAGCACTTCCTTCAGCAGAGTCTCATCCAGAGGTTCTTCCAACCACCTCGCCCAGTTGCGGATGTTGTTGGGACTCGCGCTGCCAGCGACGGTGGTTGCGATATCGGGATGAGCACACGAAAACTGCAGGGCAAGTTTTGCGATGTCACTTCCTTTCTTTGAACAGTGCTCAGCCGCCTGGCGTGCCGTTGCCTTTACGGAATCCGGTTCTTTCAGCCACGCTGGCAGTCTGGCGTTGGTGAGCAGACGGGCGGAGAACGGCCCGGCATTCATAACGCCCACTCCCTTGTCTTTCAGATAGGGTACGCTCTCATCGACGAACCGCGTGTTCTGAAGCGTGTACTGGTTATAAGACAGCACACAGTCCACGTCTGTCTGGTCGCAGATAAATCGAAAGACCATTTGAGGATATCCACTGAAGCCGATGAATCGCACCTTCCCCGACTGCTGGATTCTCCTGAGCGCCGGAATCGTTTCGTCCACGATCTGCTGCATCGCAACAAACTCGATGTCATGGCACAGGATGATATCCAAATGATCCGTGCCCAGTCGATGCAGACTCACATCGACACTTTCTACCACACGTTTTGCGCTAAAATCGAAGTGCTGAAGGTCATAACGGCCCAGTTTTGTACAAAGTGTATAACTCTCACGCGGAACACCTCGCAGCGCGATACCTAGAATCACTTCGCTCATGCCGCGCCCGTAGAACGGCGATGTGTCGATGAAGCTGAGTCCACAATCGAGCGCGACTCGCACGCTTTCCAGCGCTTCATCAAGCTGCACGCTGCGAAATTCCTGCCCCAGCGACGACGCACCAAAACTGAGGATGGGAAGTTGAAGACCCGTTTTTCCAAGGGGACGTGTCTGCATATGGTGGTTTCGATGTGCCTATGTAAGATGGACATTAAGTTCGAGGAATAAGTGGCGTAGGCTTCCAGCCTGCGAGTTCTTCTCCGACAGGCTGGAAGCCTATCCCACTCTTCAAATCAGACAGTTATTTCTCGAACGGTCCTAAGTTGTCATCTGCCGATCGCTTGAACAACGGCTTCATGTGGCGGTGGTAGATATTTTCCGTCACTTGCTTTGCCACAATTGCTTCGTTGGCTTTCAGTAAATCCGTATAGCGTTTCCCCGCTCTGCCTGCAATCTTGAAGGAGACATGCAGCAGTTGACGCATGTTGGCGTTGAACCTGGGATGGCCCGGGATGTGTCGAAGTGCGTCGGCCAGTTGCGGGCCAGTCCAACTATTGACGCCTACCGTACTCGGCAACTTGCTTCGGTCGATGTCGATGACACTGGCATACGGAGCACACAGTTCATCCACATGTTCTAAGGCGTAAGCGTAAATTTCTTTCGCGAGTGCCAGACCGTCGCCACCTGCTGCAGCCAGTCCAATCAACTCTTCCAGCCACGTTGTTCCAGCCGTTTTGATATGCAGGCCGGCCCCCGTTTTTGCAAGGGCTTTGCGAATAATGGGGTACAGGCTGAACTTATCGCTGCCGCTGTGAACGCTGAGTTTCAGATTAGCAGGCAAACCGTAATGTCGGACTGCGTGGGCGATGATAGCGAGGTCATCGTTGAATTCTTTTTCGAACTGGACGAGATCGCCAACATAATCAACCCCTTTGTTGAATCGCCCCGTAAATTTTGGAGCGATCGTTTGCAGGCGGATTTTTTCGTCGGCCAGCAGGGCCAGAATGATAAGCAGCTCCGGCGAAGTCTGCGGCAGGTCTGTTTCATCCATCGAAACTTCGGCGATGATTTTATCTTCGCCCCTCGCACCTGCGATGTGGCGATAGATACGGCCCGCGTCCTGCACGGCCAGCAGATATTTAGCGACAACTCGTTCAACCTCGGCTCGTGTTGTCTTGAACGGAACACTGACGCCGGGAATGCTCTGTCCACCGATGAGTTCCGGATGCCCTTTGAGGAATGTATGAACGTCCGTAGCGACGGCTGGCTTTCCGATCGAATCTGCGACGTCAATGGTGAAAAAATCCGAGCAGCTCATAAAGCGATCAACCGTGTTCAGGTTGATATGGTCAGCATCGATATGCCAACTATGATTCCAGCCAACTTCCCTGACGGCCGTTTGAGCAGCATCAAACACGCTTTGTGGTTCTGAACCGATGAACGTGTGTTCGCGATTCGACTTGTTCCAGACCGGAGTGACGTAGATACCGTCCTTCGCCAGCATCTGGAAAGCGGCCAATTGGGCCTTCGCCTGATGGGCAAAACGGTCACCGACACCAAAGGAAAATCGTTCAAGCGTGAGCATAAATGGGGGCTTTTCGCAGTTTACGGCAGGATCACTTGGAGCGTCGAAGTTTCGTCGCAGGATGATTACGAAGCATAGTGGTTTTTGGAACGCATGGAATGGCTCGAGTTTTCGAGTCCATTCACGAAGTCGTCGTGATTCGATAGCATGCGGATGGATCGCAGATGTTCAAGAATTGCTCCGTATTTGATTTCGCTCGGCACGAACGGTGTCGAACGACAAATGCAACACCCTTAGGTTTGTCATTCCCTTTATCATGTTGAACGTTGAATCAGGCTCGACCCAAATCTCCAGCGACGTCATTGACTATCCGGCTCGTGATATGACCATCACTGTCGGTGCTGCGATGACCGTTGGACAGTTACAGGATGTTCTGAGACATGAGAATCAGCAGCTTCCGATCGACTCCGCAAACGACGAAATGACAATCGGCGATCTGGTCGCGTTTGATATCAGTGGGCCTCGGCAGTACGGATACGGCACTTTGCGAGACTACGTGATCGGGATTGAAGCCAGCGACGGAATCGGGCGCGTATTTCATGCTGGCGGGCGAGTCGTAAAAAATGTCGCGGGGTATGATCTTTGCCGATTGCTCATTGGTGCTGAAGGCAAACTTGGAAAGCTGCGGCAGTTGACGTTTAAGCTCAAGCCCCTGCCGGTGGAACAGCATCTTTCGGTGGCTGCGTTTCGAACGCTGAAAGATCTTGATTCTGCACTTGAACGACTGAATCTGTCATCGACTACGCCTCAGATCCTGGATGTCTTCAATAGCCCCGCTGCCAGGAAACTGCTGCCCGCAATGGATTCCGCGTTGGCTTCTGAAAAGATTTCATCGTCTGAATCATTTTTAGTACTCGGATTCGATGGTTTACGGAAGGGGTGCGACTGGCAGACGAAGGCCCTTGCGGAAGAACTGCACGGAACGGCGAGTTCCGTAACGTCTGTCGCGCGTTCTGAAGCTGTGACGACGTATTGCCGGGCGGCTATGCAGTTTTCTGCGTGTGATACAGCGAGACAAAAAGGCTGGTCGGCGAAAGTCATAACTTTGCCGTCGCGCGTGGTTGCCGTGCTTCAGATCGCAATGGATTTGGGATTGCTGGCCTGCGGGCGTGCGGGAAACGGTATTGTTTATCTTCGCGCTGAGTCAGCAGCGGATGGCGGAATGGTTCGCGATCGCCTGACAAGACTTGTTGACGGCGGGCTGGGATATGTCGAAATTCGAGAACTGAACGAAACTTCACGATATCCGGTGATGACGTCGCCTGTGGAGCGGTATTCAAAAACGCTACACGAGTTGCTGGGGTGAATTCTGCTTTTGAATTGTATGCAGCTGAAAAGACCGAATATCAATGTCTGAAACCAAGACTTCAAATTCCGGCACACCGCCGTTGCAGCCCGCACCGACGCTGCCACTTTCTCCGACAATTGGCCAATCGATTCCGTACGAGCGATTCCTAGACTGTGTGCATTGCGGACTCTGCACCTCCGCCTGCCCGACATACGTTGAGACTGGCGACGAAAACGACAGCCCACGCGGTCGAATTTATCTGATGCGTTCAGTGGTTGATGGACGGTTGCCGCTTACGGACAACGTGCGGCGGCATCTTGATTTGTGTCTTGATTGCCGAAGCTGCGAAACGGCCTGCCCCAGCGGCGTTCAATATGGACGCTTGATCGAGCCGTTTCGAGTCGAAATGCACGAACAGTCTCAGGCAAATGTTTCGATGGATTCGCAGCATGGGATACCAACGCACCTAGGCGGACATCGGCCCGACTGGTTTCATCGCTGGATCATGTACGGATTGTTTCCTTATCGTCGTCGAATGCGATGGGCCCTGAAACCGGCACGACTGATGCAGATGCTCGGATTTGATCGCTTGGCAGACAAGATCGGGATGACACGCTTGCTGCCATCAAAGCTGCGTCGGATGCAGGCACAGTTGCCGAAGCTCAAAGCCTCACTTCCGGAGCTTCCTGCGTTCCTGCCAGCCAAAGGAATCCGTCGAGCCCGGGTGGGGCTGTTTATTGGCTGCGTCGCAGATGCCATGTTTCGACATGTGCACTGGGCGACGGCCCGCGTGCTGCAGGAAAATGGCTGCGATGTGGTCATCCCGCAACGCCAAGGTTGCTGCGGAGCCATTCATTATCACAGCGGCGCCTCGCAACCGGCTCTTGATCTGATGCAGCAGAACATCAGCGCGTTTCAAAATGAAAAACTCGATGCGGTGATCGTAAACGTCGCAGGCTGCGGCGCGATGATGAAAGATTACAGTCACATTCATCACGAGCTGACAAGCGGAAACGCGGATCACAAACAATCTGGTGGAAGCGACGAAGCAAAGTTCTGCAGCCTGGTGAAGGATATCAGCGAATTCCTGATGACACTGGGGCCGATCAAACCGACTGGACGACTTGATGCAGTCGTCGCGTATCAGGACGCCTGCCACTTGCAACACGCTCAGAAGATTCGCCAGCAGCCGCGAGACCTGTTGAAACTGATCCCCGGAATTTCCTTGCGTCCGATCACAGAAGCGGAACTCTGCTGCGGTGCGGCAGGAAGCTACAATCTGACTCAACCGGAAATGGCCGATCGCCTCGGACAACGCAAAGTCGGATGCCTGATGGAAGTGAAGCCGGACGTCGTGGTCTCCGGGAATGCTGGCTGTTCGCTGCAGTTGCAGGCCAAGTTAAAGGAAGCAGGTCACAACGTCGCAGTGCTGCATCCGATGGAACTGCTCGACCTGAGTTACCGTGGCAAGCGATTGAGCGAACTCACATGACGACTATGGAATCAATGCTGGAATCAATAAACCACCGTCCGCAAATCCGCGCGGTCGTATTTGACATGGACGGACTGATGCTGAACACCGAAGACGTTTTCGAACTTGCCGGTCGGCAACTGCTGGAACGACGCGGTCTGGAAATGACGGATGTGATCCGCCACAGTATGCTGGGCCGACGTCCGGTCGATGCGTTTAACGCATTGAAGTCACATACCGGAATGACAGATCGCATCGAAGATCTGATGTATGAAACCAGAGAACTCTTCGAAGCCATAGCCGAGAATTCACTGGCCACCATGCCGGGGCTGCTCGATGTGCTTGAGTTGATTGAATCGCGTGATCTTCCTCGCGCCGTCGCAACCTCGTCACCGCGAGCTTATATGACACCGCTGCTGGAACGGTTCGAATTGTTGCATCGTTTCCATTTTACGCTGACCGCAGAAGACGTGACGCACGGAAAACCCCATCCGGAAATCTATCAGATGGCAGCGAGCAGACTTAATGTGTCCCCTGTGGAAATGCTGGTTTTAGAGGACAGCGAAACAGGAACCCGTGCCGCTCATGCAGCCGGAGCCTATATCGTGTCAGTCCCCAATCGACACACGGCCATCGGCGATTTCAGCATGAGCCGTTTAAAGATCGACAGCCTCCTCGACCAGCGACTGCACGACCTGTTGCGTTTTCCGTAGCCTAGACATTCTTGTCCGAGTCCTCGCCAAACGGCGTCCCGCTGCCGATGTCACTCTCGAAGTGGTCCGAATTGCACGCTGATCTCCACCTCTCGGCAATCACCGAACCCCAACCGTCCTGTCGTGTCCCCATACCAAGAGCCGCCGAATCAACTTCGTTGCACAGGAATTCCGTGTCTGAAACACTGGTCACCGACAAAAAACAGCGCTTTACACAATTCGGCAGCACTGTTACATTTCTCCCTCAACGGCCCGGTTGTTTTGTTAAACGGGCTCGCATCCACTACCCCGTGGTGTAATTGGTAGCACAATAGTTTCTGGCACTGTCAGTTGGGGTTCGAGTCCCTACGGGGTAATTGAGAAGCCCGGGAAATACTGGAAATACAGTGTTTTCCGGGCTTTTTGCGTTTTGGTTTCGGGCCATTTTGGACCGTTTCGTGTGGCGTGTTGGCCACCTGAATGGCCACCGTTTCCCGAGGGATGTTGGCAATTTCTGCGTCGTCACTGGCCACCATTTGGATAGTGCTGGGAATTGTGGCTTTTTCGAAGTGGGCGTCTGGCGTCTGCAGATAATGCTTTCGAGCGACTTTCTCAGAATGCCCGATCCACGAGACGACAAAGTGAGACGGATAAATTTCCATGAGCTCCGTTTCTCGTGTCGATCGCAGATTCTGGAATGGCTTCTGCCATGGAACAAGCCCAGCGCGGATGACGATCTTTTCGAACGTGGTTCTCAAGTTCTGTGTGGCGTCCCTGTAACGTGTGACGACCGGCCCACTGACCACCGCTGACGAATCTTCCAGCCGATCGAATGCCGCTTCGTAGGCTTCATTGAGAACGCTGGCGAGCTCGGGAAGCATCGGCAGAACTCGCTGTTCGTGCCCCTTGTAGCGTCGCGTCTTGGGACTGGTGACGATGATTCTGGACGAATCCCAGACCACATTTTCCCACGTCAGCGCCAAGACTTCAGACGGGCAACGCAGACCACCGTATCGGCACAATGCGAAAATCAGACGCCATTGCAGATCTGGACACGCCTTCAAAATCTTCTGAGACTCTTCCTCAGAGACGAATCGTTCCTTGTCTGTACTCCCGCTGACAGTCACCGACATTCCTTCAAACGGGTTTTCGTCGATCGACTTCGATTTGACAGCAGCAGCAAAGAACTGGCGAGTGCGACCACAACGTCGCCGCATAGTGTTCTCTGCCTGCCCTTGGTGATCCTGAAGCCACTGACGAAACGCCCTTCCATCGGCCGCCGTTACCGATCTCATCAGCTTGTCTGCTCCAAAGTAGTCGACCAGATTCCGTTCGACCGTTCGGAAGTTCATTTTGGTACCAGGAGTGTTCCGCAGTTCGCTAGAACTAAGGAATCACCCTTCTGGATGTCCTTTCTGGACAGTGTCAGCAAATGCTGACTGGGGATTTCGACAAATGCTGACACTACTTCCGGGGTAAAATGAGGTTCTGAACCCGGTACTTTGAAACGCCACGCCCAACTCCCCCGGTGTGAATTGTGGTCACCAGTCCGAGGGCTTCGAGTTCTTTAATTGCTGTGCTTACAGTTGGGCGTCGCAGTCCACAACGTTTGCCGATGTAAACCTGAGAGACAGAAGCCACGCCGTTCCGGGAATCCCGGAACAGCGTCAACCAGACCGCCACTTGTCGCGGTTTCAGATCCCGCATTGTAATGTCGACAAACTGGTTCAGACCGTGCCATCGGTTCGCGTCTCGCTTTGTGGGTTTATTGTAGGGTATTGGGGATTCTGGTTTTGCCACGTCATCGCGAACAACTCGCAACGGGGGTGGATCATTTAAACGGCGTTTCGGTGCCGTCATTGTGGCCACCAGCTTCCTACTTCGCTGGCGTTGTCACCGTTGCACGTTCCTGAGAACCTTTGAACGGCCCCATCGAATTCTAGTACGATATCCCGGCATTCCCCGTTCCGACTTTTTAGGTGCTTCAAGGTTCGTTCTGTGGGTTCTTTTCCTTTCGTCAGGATGTAGGCGTCATCAACTCCGAATTCGATCTCTGACGAATCCCTGAACGCTGCCAGTGTCAGCGTTTCAGCGTCATAGCCTGAGCGGCCCTGAGCGTTCTTCTGGCGAGACAATGCCGACACGACGAACACACAAGAACCCGCGTCAGCAAACCTGCGAATCAGACTCATGGACTGATCGAGCCCGCCGCGTCTGTCATCACCCGAAGTGGAGCTTTGAAACCGCTGGAGATAGTCCAAAACCAGAATCTGCGGTTCCAATTCATCGGCTGCATGTGCCACGTTCTCCAAGGTGAACGGCCCTGGCACGAAGCCCAGTCGGCTGACGATCGCTTCAAGTTGTTCGAGCCCTGCATTCAGCCTTGCCATGTGATCGCTCTGGAACTTCCGATGCTCAATGATGTCCATATCAATCCCGGAAAGCCTGCTCAACTGCCGCTCAAACAAAACACTGGGTTCCATTTCCACATTGGCAACCAAAACCCGCAGTTCGTCAGATAGTCGCAGTCCGTCCGTGATCAACTGCATGACAAGCGCCGTTTTCCCGTCGCCTGGCGCTCCGCCTATGACAGTCACTCGCCCTGGCCCCGCTTGGATATCCTTCAATGGACTGGATTCGTCAGCCAGCGCCCAGCGAATCGGAGGCGTCCCTGAAAGAAGTTTTTCTTTCCAACTGGAAAACAATTCATCGCCGCGAATGAGTTTTTTCATGATCGGCCCCCGTGCTTCAGTCCGCATTCAATTTGCCGCTGAACATCGGAACGTGTCAGCCCTGAATTCAGCCCGCAAGGCATTAGTAGTGCAATTGCAAGCTCCTCAACGGAACCGAATTCCGCCAGGTTAGCCGCCGATGAAAACAGTTCACGATGCCGGTCACCAACAAAAGAGCCCTCAATCAGAACGGCCCGCGTTGTGGGGTTCAGCTTTGCAGCTCCGTTCGACGATCGGCGTTCAGTCGTTGCTGAATGCTCCTCGTCCACCAGCTTGACGATTTCACGCCAACACTCAGCCGCTTCGGAGTTGATTGGTACGGGTTCCGGAATCCACCCTTCGCGGGGTTCAGCTGCAATCTCAAGAATTGCTTCCGGCTTCAGGTTCAGAAGTTCGTCATATCTCAACTGAACTTTGTAACGGCCGGTTTTCCTATGCTTCGAGTTTGCAGCCCGCAACAGGTTCACTCGAGCATAGATGCCGCTGTCGATTTTCACGTCAGCATTGATTGCCAGCGTCTCAGCGAATCGCCTGGCGTAGTCGTGAAAGTTTGCCGCTGGCTGACCGTCCCACAATGAACTTGGAACCAGAACATGGAAACCCTTTGAACCGCTGTAGAAGAACATCAGCTCATCGGGTTCCAGTTTGAACCGATCCACCAGCCACGCTGCAAGGCATCTGGCTTGCCTCAGGGCTTCGAGGATGTCGCCTTCAACGTCGATATCGAACACAAGCCATTGAAGCCACGTCGGCCCCGTATAGCCTGCTGTGCTGCCTGTCGTCGCAAGGTGTTGCCGGAACTCATCCGAGAACACGAAGTGAGACAGATAACATTCCCCTGTCGTCATCGCGCGGGGATCGGCTTCAACGTGTGCCCTGAATGCCGATTGCCAAACTGTTTCTTTACGTTCAGCTTCCCTGCCTAATGCCCTAAACCCGAAGCGGAATTTTTTCGCGTTCATCGTCCGCTCTCCGTCTCAGGGGCGAATGGATCGGCTTCAGGTTGGATCTTTTCCAGAACCTTGAACGCCAGAACGCTGTTTCGTTCAATCCCTGAATCGTCGGCCTGCAGTCCCACTGTAACCTGCAGCCGCAACCATTTTGGGATCGGCTGTTTCAGTTGTTCACGCGGGTTCGTGATGCCCAGTTTCTCAAAGTCGCGTTTTGCGATTGCGCGGGATGCTGCCGTCAGCCAGATATCATGCCAAACTTTCCGGCCTGCATGGTCGCCGGCTTCCACTTCGAGCGTCAGTTTGTACGAGGGCGTTCCTTTCTTACTAATCGTCGGTTCGCCCTTTCGCCAGATACAAACATACTTTCCCGCTGGCAACGGGGTGCCGTAGTCATCGGCCGATTGAACTTCATCCCATCCGTCGAAAATGTTATCGAAGTTCCCGCCGCCGCCGTTTACAATGCCACTGAACTTTCCGGTCATGGTTTTTTGTCTTTCTGTGAACTGAAGGTGAAGTGCCGTCGTCCCCGCGAAGTTCAGACGGCATAGAGAAGAATTAAGAAGAACCGGCCGTCAGTGTTCCCACATTGGCGAGCCGGTTTCTTCGTTAGCTAAGTGATTTGATTAGCTGTGCCTGCTGCTCTGGAGTGAGCCGCTTTAGCTGACTGGCAAGGAATCCGCAGCGTTCTTTAGGCGTGAGCTGATACAGTGCATCGTTCGCAATCTGCATCAGTTGCGGGTGGCAAATCTTGTGAGCACCCATCTTCAACAACGTTTCGTTAATGTGAGCGACTGTCGGAGACTTCTTTTCCACCTCAGGTTCTGCGTTCGCAGTTGCAGGCTTGACGGTCGCCACTGGCTTCGACATCTCAGGCTTGACGGTCGCCACTGCTGCATTCAGTGTGATCTCGCCACGCTCGACCGCTGCCACTGTTTCGGGCGTTGCAGACTTACGGATTTTGCGAGCCTGCTTTACAGAATCCACGCTGACATTCAGCAGCTTTGCGGCTTCTGCCTGCGTGGGCTGAGATAGCGGAATTCCGCTATCTGGTTTCTTCTCACCTTGCTTCAGGCCTGCCAGCTTCTCTGCCACCATTGCCCGCTGTGCAGTGTCTAGGTGGCGACGATGAAGATTGACCGACAACACGAATGCCAGCTTCTCTGCGTCATCGCCTTTGAACACTTTGGTGGCGGGTTCAACTTTAGCCAGAGCACAGGCTGCGGCCCTGTTGCGTCCGTCGAGAATCTGACCCTTATCGTCAATGATAACTGGATGATGCTGGCCGTTAGCGGCGATGTCGTCAGCAAGCTCCTGCAGCTCCGGTTCTTCGAGCATTGGGAACAGGTCTGCGTAGGGATGCCACTTCATTCGGCACCGCCTTCCTGAACAGTACCAAGACTCGCCAGAAGTTCCGCCCGCCGCCATCGTGGGGA
>CANJQC010000068.1 GCA_947476295.1 Planctomycetaceae bacterium
CAGGACTCTTCAATTCATGCTCCGTCGTACCCATCTCGCAGACTCCTTGCCATCCTTGGTTCCGCAGTCAAATTAATGCGATATACTGGAACAAAAATCCTCCTTTTCGGATATCCCAATTCCCACGATTTTGCGCAGCCCAGTCCCACCCTACGAATTCACAAACTGGCCAGGCGGGCTTACCGCGATGCCCGCCAATTTGCGAGCCGCTGAATCACATAGAAGAACACCGGCGTCAGCAGGATTCCGAACAGTGTGACCCCCAGCATCCCGGCGAATACCGCAGTGCCAAGAGTGCGCCGCATTTCCGCTCCTGCGCCTTCGCCCAGAACTAGGGGGACGACGCCGAAGATAAATGCGAACGAGGTCATAATGATCGGTCGCAGACGAAGTCGACAGGCATCGAGCGTGGCTTCATAAACACTGACGCCCTCTTCATTTCTGGATCGGGCGTATTCAACAATCAGGATTGCATTCTTGCACGCCAGTCCGACGAGAACCACGAAGCCGATCTGAGTGAAAATGTTGATGTCCATGCCGGCCGTGATGACACCGATGATCGAACACAGAAGGCACATCGGCACCACAAGAATCACAGCCAGCGGCAACGCCCAGCTTTCATACTGTGCGGCAAGTACCAGAAAGACGAGTACTACAGCCAGCAGGAATGCGTACATCGCCGTGTTGCCTGCCAGATGCTGAAGGAACGCCAGTTCGGTATATTCGACACGCATCGAAGGAGCGAGATTCTGATCGGCAAGCTTTTTCAATGCATCAATCGCTTCTCCGGAACTCGCACTAGGTGCTGCGTCGGCATTCACAAATGCAGCCGGATACAGGTTGTGGCGAATTATCATTAGCGGCCCCGTCACCGGCTTGATGCGAATAAAGCTCGCCAGAGGCACGCTTCCGACTGTCGCTGATGTCACATACATCCGCTGTAGATCCTGAGTCTGCATGCGGTATTTGGCATCTGCCTGAACATTCACCTGCCAGGTGCGTCCGAAACGATTGAAATCATTGACGTACAGCGAACCAAAATTGACCTGTAGTGATCCAAACACGTCGGCCATCGACAGGCCCATCTTCCTAGCGGCATCTCGATCGATATCCAGCTGAAGCCAGGTCGTGTTCGCACGGAAGCTGGCAAACAGGTCACGCAGTTTTGGATCCTTGAAGCCATCTCTGACAATGTTCTGGCTGACGGTTTCCAGAACCTCTAGGCCGTTGTCGCCCCGGTCCTGAATCACAATTTTGAAACCGCCCGCTGTCCCCAATCCTTCAATCGGCGGAGCGCCGAGAATATTGATGTCGGCATCCTGAACTTCGCGCTGAAACAGTTGTCGCAACTCTTCTGCGATGCCATCAGCCGTGCGATGTGTTGCAACTCGGTCGTGAAATTCATCAAGCATAACATACATCGAACCAAAGTTGGGCGCGTTGGCGTTCAGCAGCAGAGATTGGCCAGCCAGAGCGACCGTGTGCCGAACTCCAGCCACGCCGCCGGCCATCTGCTCGATCTTCACCATAATCTCCTGAGTTCGCTCAAGCGAAGCAGAATCCGCAAGTCGCACGTTGAGAATGAGATAGCCCTTGTCCTGCGACGGAATGAAACCTGTCGGCGTGACCGTGAACAAGTGATAGGTTCCGTAGATCATTCCTCCGTAGAGCAGCAGCACCACGACGCTGCCATGCAGCATCCAGCCGACCGTTCGAACATAGCCGCTGGTCACCCAGTTGAAACCGCGATTAAAGCCTCGAAACAGCAGTGACAAGACTCGATTGATCAATCGACTTGTCAACCAGATTACAATCACGCAGACAGCGGCGGCGATCCACGGCCACATGGATGCCTCAATGTGACGCAGAACGGAGATTTGTTCCGTCCATTGTGGCAACCATGGCCCCAAAAATGCATAACTCAGCCACGCTCCAAGAATTGCTAGCCCCGGCCGGGGCAACGCTTCAGCATGTTCGCCGTGGGCTCGCGGACGAAGCAGCAGTACAGCGAGAGCGGGACTGAGCGTCAGCGAATTGAACGCTGAGATGACTGTCGAAATGGCGATGGTCACGGCAAACTGTCGGAAGAATTGTCCGACGACGCCACTGATAAACGCACAGGGAATGAATACTGCTGACAGCACGAGCCCCACGGCGATCACCGGCCCGGCGACCATCTCCATTGCCTTAATCGCGGCATCGCGAGGTGTCATGCCCTGTTCGATATTGTGTTCAACCGCCTCCACAACAACAATCGCGTCGTCAACAACAATCCCCACGGCCAGCACCAGTCCAAACAGCGTCAGCGCATTCAGACTGAAACCGAACGCTACCATTGCGGCAAACGTGCCGACGATCGCCACCGGCACCGCCACGAGCGGAATGATGGCCGGCCGCCAGCCCTGCAGAAACACAAGCACAACGATCGCCACGAGAATCACCGCGTCGCGCAGCGAGATGAAAACTTCATTCACCGATTCACGAATAAATGGTGTTGTGTCGTACACAATGGCATAGTCCACTCCTTCCGGAAATCGTGTCTTCAGGTCATCCATTTGGACTTTCACGTCAGCCGCCGTTTCCAACGCATTGGAACCGGGAAGTTGGTAGATCGAGAGAGCGATGGAAGGCTTCGTGTCTAGAGTGCAAACCTGATCGTAAGCCATTGCTCCAAGCTCAATTCGAGCGACATCTCGGAGACGAATCATACGGCCCTGATTGTCGGATCGCAGAACCATGTCGCCAAACTGCTGTTCACTTGTCAGACGACCCAGCGTTGTCATCGTGTATTGAAACATCTGCCCCGGTGTGGTGGGCTGCTGACCAATTTGCCCGGCAGCGACCTGCGTGTTCTGTTGCTCAATAGTCCTGAGCACGTCCTGAGTGCTGATATTTCGAGTCGCCATCCGCTGCGGATCCAGCCAGATTCGCATGCTGTAGTCGCGCTGACCAAGGAACGAAATGTCACCTACGCCAGCAACGCGAGACAGTTCATCCCGCATCTGAATGGTCGCGTAGTTGCTCAGGTACAGATTGTCGCGCGACTCGTCCGGTGAAAACAGATTGATGATCATCAGCACGCCAAGTGCTTTTTTCTTGACGGTCACTCCACGACGCTGCACAAGGTCCGGCAACGCCGGCTGCGCCAGCGCGACTCGATTCTGCACCAGCACCTGCGCAAGGTTGAGGTCGGTTCCCGAGGCAAACGTGACTGTGAGTGTGTAAGCTCCGTCATTTGTACATTGCGACGACATGTAGAGCATGTCTTCGACGCCGTTCACGTGCTGTTCAATTGGGGCGGCGACGGTATCGGCAACGACTTTAGCGTTCGCTCCGGGATACATCGTTGAAACTTCCACCGTCGGTGGCGCGATCTCGGGATATTGTGTGATCGGCAGCGTAAACACCGCGATCCCGCCTGCCAGCGTGATGACCACGGACAGTACGGTGGCGAAAATCGGTCGATCGATGAAGAAGCGAGAAAACATAGTTAATGGGTTGCATTCAGTTGTTGATGAGCGGCAAGGCGCTAGCCGCCGGTGTTTCCCGGCGGTCGATGAACTGGCTGGGTGGGGTTAGATTTAGCAGATTTCGCTGTTATTGACGCTAACATGGCTTTCACGGGGCCTGAAATAAATCGCAGACGAAGCAGGTCGAGCAAAAGTCGGCCGATTCGACCGACAGCCCTGTCTGTGAATACCCTCCAGTGCGAAATCCGATCAACCACCAGAAAAAATACAGGCGTTAAAAAAATCCCGAATAAAGTCACACCCAGCATCCCACTGAAGACCGCTGTCCCCAGAGCACGTCGCATCTCAAAGCCAGCGCCTTTGGCAATGACCAGTGGTACAACTCCGAGAATAAAAGCAAACGAGGTCATCAAAATCGGACGCAGCCGAAGTCGGCAGGCAGCCAGAATCGAAGCGTAAACATCTTCGCCCGAATCTCGTCGCAGCTTGGCGAATTCCACGATCAGAATCGCGTTCTTGCACGCAAGCCCAATCAGAACGACGAAGCCGATCTGAGTAAAAATGTTGATGTCCATCTTTGCAAATGCAACACCCGCGATAGAACATAACACGCACATCGGGACCACAAGAATCACCGCCAGAGGCAATGCCCAGCTTTCATACAACGCCGCAAGCACCAGAAATACAAAGATGACCGAGAACACAAATAGCATCAGACCAGTGCTGCCGGACGTGCTCTCCAGATAGGCGAGTTCTGTCCATTCGAACGCCATTGTTGAAGGTAGTTCGGACTTTGAAACCTGTTCGAGAATGCGAATGCCTTCACCGCTGCTGATGCCTGGCGCAACGTTTCCAGTAATTGATGTGGCCGGATACATGTTGTAGCGAGTGATCATCAACGGGCCGCCGATGGGCTCAACGCTGGCCACAGAACCTAGCGGCACCATCTTTCCGTCACGATTACGCACTCTCAGCTTTCGGACATCTTCCGGCCGATCCCGATATTGCATGTCCGCCTGCACCACGACCTGCCACGTGCGACCAAACATGTTAAAATCGTTGATGTATCTCGAACCGAGATATCCCTGCAACGTCCCAAACACGTCTCCCAGATTCAGTCCCTGAGCGATGCAGGCATCGCGATCGACATCCACATACAACTGCGGCGCATTGACGTTGAAGGCACTGAAGAGCCCTTTCAGCTGCGGCAGCTCATTCCCCTTCGCGATCAGATTGTCAGTTTGTTCCTGCAGGACCGTCAGGCTGACATCGCCTCGATCTTCGACCATCAACTTCATGCCACCAGCGCGTCCGAGGCCCGATACTGCGGGAGGGGGCGAAATCGTGATCGTGGCTTCGGGAATATTTTTTGCGTACTGTTCCAGGAGTTTCTTCTGAATTTCGCCAGCCGTCGTTTCATGAGACTGCCGCTGTGCGAATTCCTCGAAGATGATGAACATCGAACAGAAATTCGAAGCCCGCGCACCCAGCTGGAATGAGTTCCCCGCGATGGAATTCACACTGCGGACTCCGGCTGTGTCCAGCGCAATGCGTTCGACTTTCTTCAGAGTTTCCAGTGTTCGCTCTGCAGATGAGGCATCCGGCAGCTGCACGCTGCAAACGAGATAGCCTTTGTCCTGCGATGGAATAAACCCGGTCGGCAAAGCATTGAGGCCAAACCAGGTCAGACCGACCAGTCCACCGTAAACCAGAAGCACCAGCAACGGAGCTCTTAGTAGCCGTGCAGTGGCCAGCGTATAGCCGTTGATCGTCTTCAGGACTGCAAAATTGAACAGCCGAAAGAACCAGCCAAACAAAAAATCGAGCAACCGCGTGAGCCAGTCTTTTTTGGCGTCTCGCGGGCGCAGCAGCAGCGCTGCCAGAGCCGGACTGAGCGTCAGGGAATTGATCGTCGAGATCACGGTGGAAATGGCAATCGTCAGTGCGAACTGACGGAAAAACTGCCCCACAATCCCGGAAACAAATGCACAGGGAATAAAGACGGCGGACAGCACGAGCCCCACAGCAATGACAGGCCCGGCGACTTCTTCCATCGCGTGAATCGCGGCGTCTCGTGGCGCGTATCCGCGTTCGATGTATTGTTCAACCGCCTCCACCACAACAATCGCGTCGTCCACAACAATTCCGATCGCCAGCACAAGTCCAAACAGGGTAAGGTTATTCAGACTGAATCCCACGACAGCCATCGCCGCAAAGGTTCCCACTATCGCTACGGGGACTGCGATCAGCGGAATGATTGCCGGCCGCCAGCCCTGCAGAAAGATGAGTACGACTAAAGCCACCAGAATGATCGCGTCGCGCAGGGACTTAAAGACTTCGTTGATGGATTCGCGAATAAAGGGTGTCGTGTCGTAGCCCGCTTCGTAAATCGCGCCTTCCGGGAAATCGACGGACAACTCCTCCATCTTCGCCTTGACAAGGTCGGCCGTTTCCAAGGCATTGGCGTCAGGCAGCTGAAAGATGGCCAGCCCTACCGTGGGCTTTTGATTGAATCGATTGTTGGTCTCTTCCACGCGAGCCGCGACTTCCACTCGACCGACATCCCGAACGCGGAGCATCCGACCATCCGGCGTCGTTCGCACCACGATGTCACCGAATTGTTCCGGGGTTTGCAGACGTCCTTCGACTGTGAGAGGAAACTGCCACATTTGCCCCGACATGGCAGGAGGTTGTCCGAGTTGTCCCAGAGCGACCTCGGCATTCTGTTCGCGAACGGCGGCAAGCACATCGGAAACCGCAAGACCTCGCGCGGCGAGTTTGTCCGGGTCCAGCCAGATGCGCATGCTGTAATCGCGCTGCCCGAAGACTCGAACTTCACTGACTCCTCGAATACGCGCAATTTCCTCCTGCAGATGCAGCCGAGCGTAGTTGCTGAGATACAGCTGGTCGTAGCGACCATCCGGCGAATTGATGCTGACCGTAAGCAGGATATCGGGCGAACGCTTTCGAGTTGTCACGCCCGTTCGTCGAACAGCTTCGGGAAGCGAGGGTATCGCCAGGCTGACGCGATTCTGAACAAGCACCTGAGCCAGATTCAGATCGACTCCCGGCTTGAACGTGACTGTAAGGGCGTAAGACCCGTCGTTGGTACTCGACGAATTCATATAGAGCATTTCTTCGACGCCGTTGACCTGCTGCTCGATCGGTGCAGCCACTGTTTCCGCTACCGTCTGAGCACTCGCGCCCGGATAATTGCAGCCGACTTCTACCGTCGGCGGAGCGATCGGCGGATACTGAGCCAGCGGCAACTGATACAGCGCAATTGCCCCGACCATCGTGATCACAATCGAGATCACGGAGGCAAAGATGGGGCGGTCGATAAAGAATCTGGAAAACACAGGGTTTCAGAGTTCCGCTGGTTCAGGCGAACCTGTTTTTGGGGATTCGTGACCCATTGGTTCCGGTGTCACAGCCATGCCGCTGCGTAAACGCTGCAGCCCGGTAACGATGATTTCATCTTCTGCCGTGATCGGCTGGTCTTCCGCTTTAACAGGTTGACCCTCTTCCTGAGTGACGGAACGAATGGCCCGGCGTTTTCCCTGTAAGGTGCCGAGTTCCACGTTGCGTCTCATGGCCGCGACTTGACCTTCTTCATTCTGTCCTACTACAAAGAGATACGGCTTCCCCTGATCAGACGCAAGGGACAGTTCCGGGATCGTTGACAACTCCTCTGCTTCGCCAACCGGGTATCTCACCCGCACAAACAATCCGGGCGAAAGAATGCCATCGGGATTTTTGACCGTCGCGCGCACGCGCAGAGTCCCTGTAGCGGAATCCAGCTGGTTATCGAAAAAGGTGACCAAGGCCTTCCGATCGAATATCTCGGAGTCTGCGAGAGCAATATCGACCTCCACGGAGGGACCTGCTTCCGCGGAAATCTCATCCTGGCTTTTCATGCGACGAAGTTTCAGGAAGGTGCGTTCATCCATGTCAAAGTAGACATGGAGACTTTCATCAGAGACAAGGGTCGCGAGGATTGTCTGGTCAGCAGTGACGAGATTTCCCACATCCACCATGCGACGTCCAATGCAGCCACTGATGGGCGCGGTGACCGTCGTAAATGTCACGTCCAGATTCGCAATTTCGTCGGCAGCTTTGGCTTCTGCCAGGGCCGCGGTCGTCTCGTCAAGGTCGTACCTTGCTGTATCATATTCGTCCTGAGACATCGCTTTCTTTTCGAACAACTCCTGAGCCCGACGCACCTGCCCTGCGAGCCGATCCTGCCTCGCCTTTATTTGACTGACGGCGGCCGAGGTTCGATCTTTCTCCGCGACAAATGGTCTTGGGTCGATCTTCAAAAGCGCAGCCCCGGCTTCGACCCTTGCCCCTTCCGTGAATGCGACCTCATCGAGATAACCGCTCACCCTCGCTCGGAGTTCGATGGTTTCCATCGCTGTCGTTCGCCCCGTGAATTCCTCAAACTCCTGCACTCTGGCTAAGATGGGGGAGACGAATTTGACTGTCATCGGCGCCGGGAACTCTGGTGGTGCCTTCGGTCCGCCATTGCAGCCCGCAGTGAGCAACAGCAAAGCGTGGAGCGCAGAAAACGCGAACGATCGCGACATGTCGGAACCGTGAAGAAAAGAGGAGAGAAATGTCACCAGCAGGAAATGACTGACTGGTCAGTCATTTTGGATCCTGTTAGCATAGATTGTCGATGGCCAGCTTTCAATGAGGCAGTGGCTGAAATCCTTGAGGATGGGCTCGAACTAGGGAAGTCTGGCCAATTTTCGGTGTTGAATGGGCGTTAATACGCCGACTTACGAAGTGTCACAAATGTCGAATACTGTATCCAAAACAACCGCTTCTCCGGACCGACGCGCAGAACGTCGCTTGGCGATCATCGCAACCGCAGCGAGATTATTTGCGCGCGAGGGTTATGCCAACTGTGAAATGGAAAGCGTGGCCGCGAAGCAAGGCGTAGCGAAAGGCACGCTGTATCTGTATTTCAAGAGCAAGCAGGAGCTGTTTTACGCATGCGTCGATCACGGGATGCGAGAACTCCAGGCGACTGTTCAGGCTGCTGCACAGACCAGGACCGAACCATTTGGTCGCATCTCGGCAGCGATTCTCGCCTATCTGCTGTTTTTTGAACAACATCCGGAGCAGGTCGAACTGTTGATCCAGGAACGTGCTTTCTTCCACGATCGGCAAAAACCGACGTATTTCACCTACCGTGAAGAAAGCCGCGAACGCTGGCGTACGGTTTGGTCCAGTTTGCTGGAAGATGGCAGCATACGTCCTGAGCTGAAGGTTGATCAGATTCTCGACTTCATCGGCAACCTGGTTTACGGCACGATGTTTACGAACCACTTCCTTGGTCGGTCCTCAGCAGAACAGCATTCTCTGATCATGAACATTTTTTACCGGGGCGTTTGGAGCGACCGCGAGCGATTACGACTGCAGGAATGACTCTGTGGCTCCTTCCATGGCGAATAGTTTCAAAAACACGCCACGTTGCCATCTCGATCTTTGCAGAAGATGCGACCATCGGCGACCATCACATGAGGCCAGACATCTGTGGAAAACAAATTATCTATGCTGGCCAACTCGTTGTATGCAGTTGGCGAATGATCCGCGGTATTGACCAAGAGCCAGTTTGCCGCGACCGCCCCATACGATCAGTCGATTGTCACTTGTCAGGATACTTGAACCGGGATCGCTGAAAGTACCTCCCTCCCATTTCAGTTCTCCTGATGGTTGTAGGCTGACGTGATCAGCACGTAATTTTCGAAGACTGCCGGTGTGGCGATATTGTTCACAAAGTCTGTGATCCATTCGTATTGAGCGACGGTTTTGTCTTCATAGCCAGCGTCCAGACGAGTGACCAGCAATCCCTGAAACGTCATCACCGCCACACACGGAATGCTTTCGATCATCATCGGGACTATGCCCCCCGGTGTGACCGGCCGGACCTTTGGCATCCGATCGCCAAACCTGTTTTCCGGTTGATCTTTCAAACGCCAGCAAAGTCCCTTCGTCGGCTCGCGCTTCGACAATGAGCCAGTCACCATGTATCAGGAGGCGTCTAAAACCAGCCACCGGCATGGGAAGCGCCCACCGGGTCAGGCGATGCGCCTGCCGGGTTTCAGGATACCGGTCATAGTTGATCATCAGGTGATCGCGTTGAAGATTGATCCCTTCACCGGCGGCGTCTGTGGCCAGAAGGACGTTTACGTCCGGATCATGACGAAACACTTCCTGGACTTTGAGACGATCTTCGCGCCCCACGGAACCGTGGATCAGTACAAAGGCGTTCTCGCGTCCCAGTTGCGTTCGGATGCGCCCGGCCAAGTAATTCAGCGTGTCGCGATGTTCCGTGAAGATGACCAGCTTCTGCCGAGGCGACGGCTTGGGTGACGCAATGTCTCCAGCTCCGTAAGGCAACGGATCTTCAGCCAGCGTGCTATTAGCCGGTGCCGATCTGAAAATTTCTGTCAAAAGCGACGAGCGTTCTCCCCATTTGGTATCAGTGCCACTGCGGCAGATCGCCAATCACTGAGATTCCAGATCCTTCAGGGTTGTGATTTCGATTCTGAGTTCAGTAATGGAACGAGCCGCCGTGCCCTAGTCGACAACCTGCTCTTCGATTGATTCGATTTCGTTGTCCGGAGCGTCCTCAAGGTCTTCGACATCTTCGTCATCGAAGACCGGCAACGAAGAGGAAAAGACAGGTTCCGTCTGGCCGCCTTGTTGAAGTAGTATCGACGTGCACTCCGTCACGGAATCGTCCTTCGAACCGGTCGCCATCCAAGAGCGCCATGAAGAGTTGAAAGTCGACCTCTTTTCCATTGTGCGGCGTGGCTGACATCAGGAGAAAATGTCTGGTCAATGTGGAGAGCAACTGTCCCAGCTTGTATCGCTTCGTGTATTTGGTCTCGCCGCCGAAGACCGTGGCTGACATCTTGTGAGCTTCGTCGCAGACGATCAAGTCCCAACGGCAGTCCGGTGCTTGAAGCTTTTGCTGCACGTCTTCATTGCGAGACAGCTTGTCGAGTCTTGCAATCACAAGGTTGGATTCCAGAAACCAGTTTCCGGTTCGTGCGGCTTCCAGCTTGTCGTTGGTCAGGATCTCAAACGGCAGGTGAAAACGCCGATAAAGCTCGTCCTGCCATTGTTCCGCAAGGCTGCCGGGGCACACGATCAAGCACCGCTGAAGGTCACCGCGTGCGATCAATTCCTTGATCAACAGGCCGGCCATGATCGTCTTACCGGCACCCGGATCGTCGGCCAACAAAAATCGCAGCGGCTGCCGAGGCAACATGGACGCGTAGACAGCGGTGATCTGATGGGGCAGCGGTTCCACGACAGATGTGTGAACCCGCCAGAATCGGATCGAACAAATGTGCTAGGCGAATTCGCTGGGCTTCCGCAACCAGCCGGAACTGAGATCCGTCGCCATCAAAGCTCCACGGCCTGCCTGCTGCGACAATCTCCAGGCGAGATTCATCATGCCGGTAGATCAGTTCATTCGCGACTTTGCCTGCAGAAGTCTTATGCGTCAGTTCGAGTGCCTCGGTGCCGAACCACTGGACGTTAACGACGCTCACCATCGCATCCGGAAGGATGCCGCGAACGGAGGCATTCGGATTCAGGTCTTCCAGCGTTAGCACTCTTTTTTCCATCTGGCGTGATGACGACACGTGACTGCAGTGTTCTCACAACCGCACTTCTCCGAAATTGCACGCTTGGTCCATCCATGTGAGATCAGCGTCCCGATGCATCCCCAGTCTGGTCCTGCAACGTGTGCGGCCTCAGGAATTACAAGTGTTGCCCCTTGGGGTCGCGGAGACTACTGCGACGTGAGCCAACTTCACAGTCAGGGAATGTTCTTGATCCAAAATATGAGGCACGCCTTGCCGTGATGACACGCCCGCGTTCTTGAAACAACGAGGCTGGAAGCCCAACCACCAAAATTAGAACGACAGTAGCCTTGACCGTGGCTGAGAGAATATCTTGAAAGAACGTTATCTCGGCAGATCGGCTAAGTTGGGGTACGTGGCTGGGATCTGCCGGTTTGTTCGCCTTTTCTAGTTGACCATCGAAGCTGTGGTCGATGATAAACGTGGCAGGTTTTCAGAGGCATTCATGATCCGCTCGTTCACCATCCTCATTTTGACGGTAGCACAAGTTCTTTCCGGACTTGGATGCGGTGGCTACTTGTGTCTGCGCCGCGACGGAACGATTTGCTGCGTAGACCAAGGAGCAGAAGGCTGCGACTGTTGCGCTGATTCGGCCGAATCCCTCGAAGGGCAGTCCGAGGATCAATGTTGCAGCCATCAGCACAATGACAAGTGTGGTGCGGTTGCCGAAAACTCGACCGACGGTAACGTTGCGAATGAGCATCAGAAAGCCCACTCCGACGGATTTGCCGCACTGGAGTCACTGTCGTGTGGATGCAATCACGTTCCGGTCTGTGCGCCTGCTGCCAGAGTTGATCGTGGTTTGGTGATCGGCAAGGTCGAATCCTGCCGCAATTTTTTCCGGCAATTCAACCGTTCGTCACTGTCGCAAGCTATCGATTCTAAAAATGGTCGCTCTGAACCGTTTTTGCTGCCAACTTCACATGCCATTGTTTTGTTACAACACTCGTGTATCGTCATGCGCTGTTAAGTCCGCGATTTCTGGGCGTTGAACGGTCGTGGTACAGCAATTTCTGTCCGCCGTTCGTACTGCCTTAACCACGGTTGCCGTCGATTTATCCGTTGCCTTCAGCGACGAGGGATTGTCAGGCAGGTTTATTCCCTGGTTGAGTCCGGAATCGATCCCATGTCGATAACTTCCGCCCACGGGCGGCAGCTGGGTATCGCGCCCGACGCGACAGTAAATAGTGGCTCCGACATCGTCATAAATTGGTGCAAACCAATGGTGAGCTGAACCTCCAGAAGTACGATTCTTGAATTGCGTTGTCGAACTTGCCTCGACCAGAGAACAAGTTGTCATTCTGAAAGGATTCGTTATGAGAACATCGACTGTCATTGCATTGTTTGGTGTCGTTGGTGGCTGGACCATGCTGGAGACTTCCGTGCATGGCCAAACTCCCGCTGCTGTTGTAAAGGCACAGGCTGACAGCAAGATTCAGCAAATACTGGACAACAGCGCCGAAGATGGCACCTTCACGTTTATTGTCTTTTACAAGGAGGACTCTGCTGCCACTCGCGCGATGCTCAGCACAGCCCGCGAGAAAACGGCGAATCGAGCAGAGCGTTCGGTCGTAATCACGGCCAATGCCAGCGACCCGGCAGAAAGGGAACTTGTGGAGCAATTTGGAATCGGTCGTGCACCGATGCCACTGACCGTGGTGGTCGCTCCCAACGGGGCCATCACGGGCGTGTTCTCGAAATCGTTGAACGCTCAGCACATTGATGCAGCCATTGTCACCCCGACGATGGCCCGATGCATGAAGTCACTTCAGAACCGGAAACTCGTTTTCGTCGTGGCATCACGCAATGACAAACCCGAAGTCCCGGCTGGTGTCCGGGCATTGCAGAAAGATCCACTGTTCAAAGATCGAATCGTATTGACAGGGCTGCGTCTGGACGATCCGGCTGAAACTCGATTCATTAATCAAATGAAAATCGATCCCACTCTAGTAACGGGACCCTATGCCGTACTGATCGCGCCACCAGGAGTGCTTGTGGGACACTTTGATGCAACATCGACCGCTGAAAAGATTGCCGCTGCAATCCACAAATCGGGCCAGTGTTGCGACGACCCAAACTGCAAGCACAGCGGCAGATCCGCTCAGCAAGCCACACAACCATCCAATTCAGGGAAGAATTAATTATGACACTCAAATCACTTGTCTGGAACGAGTTGCGGGAGCGGCCGTGGTCGGTTGTTTCCAGCAGCATCGCAATCCTGCTCGGCGTTGCCGCGCTGGTGGCCATTCGTCATGTGACGGTTCATTCGGAGCAGGAAGTCTCAAGACAACTCTCAAGTCTTGGCGCTAACATCCTGATCCTTCCGAGAGATGCATCACTGCAGAACTATTATGCCGCCGATCGGAATGGCCAGACGCTGCCGGAAGAGCATGTCTCCGAAGTGCTGTTGGCGGGCCTGCCGGGCGTCGAAAAGGTGTCTCCAAAACTGAGCATGCCAGCAAAAATGGGCGGCCTTGACGTCACGCTGACGGGCATCCTGCCGCAGAGTGAATTCACCGCTCAGGCAGCATGGCAGACAGCGGCAATGTTCACTCCGAACAGGCATGAAGGCTGCACAAAAGCCAGTCATGGTCCTTCAGATGTGGATGGTACTCCTGAGTCGCTGAACACATCACGTTCGATCGACAGTCTTGCGAAGGACCAGGTCGTTTTGGGAGCTGACGTAGCTGAACGGTCAGCATTCTCGGACGGCGATACGGTCGAAATGCTTGGCGGCAAGTTTACCGTGTTGGGGACTTTGTCTCGCACCGGGACCGTCGATGATTCGCGTGTGTTCGCCCATCTGCATACCGTGCAGGATCTGGCAAAAACCGGCGAAGTGTGCAGTGCGATCGAGATTATTGGGTGCTGCGAAGATGCGGCGGGTGACCTGGTGCCGGAACTAAGCAAGCTGTTGCCAAATACCCGTATCGTCACTGTGTCGCAGGTTTTGCAGACTCAGGTCGGCGTCAATCGATTAATGGGAGGAACTTCCTGGTTTGTGCTGGGCATTCTGGTCGTCGTTGGTGGAGCAAGCCTAGCGACTGCTATGGCGGCTAATGTGCGCGAGCGACGTCGAGAAATTGGGACACTTATGGCCATCGGGGCGACTCCCGGCTTCGTACTCAGGCTGTTCCTGATGAAAGCCCTCATCCTTGGTGTGGTGGCCGGGACAGTCGGATGTCTGCTGGGCCTGGTTACGGCAATCATCGCCGGGCCACAATGGGCCGGAGTTGCAATAATGCCTTTGTGGAGTCTGTCTCTCGTGGCCATCGTTGCGGCAACAGGAATCGCTGTCGCTGCAGCATATTTTCCCGCACGTCACGCGGCGAAACTGGATCCGTGTTCTTGTTTTCAGGAGGTGTGATCGATGATCAGACTGGAAAATGTGGTTCGCACGTATGTTCGCCACGGGCAGACTGTGACAGCATTGCATTGCAAACACTTGAAGATTGAAATGGGTGAGTATGTCGCTGTCATTGGTCCGAGTGGCAGTGGTAAGACGACACTCTTATCGCTGCTCGGCGGGATGCTGTCGCCAACTGCCGGACAAATCTATCTGGATGACTGCTCATTGTATGAACAGTCGGTCGCTGTGCGCTCAGCAATTCGACTCTCACGTATGGGGTTTGTGTTTCAGACATTTAATCTGATCCCGTATCTGACCGCATTGCAAAATGTTCAGGTCCCGTTGAGTTTGAAGGGTGACGCAAGGGACGTGCAGGATTCGGTCGCAACGTCTATGCTTTGCCGTTTTGGCTTAGGGGATCGACTAAACCATAAACCATCTGAGTTGAGTGTCGGCCAGCAGCAGCGTGTTGCCCTGGCAAGAACGCTTGTGAATGGTCCTCAGATTATTCTGGCGGATGAACCAACAGGAAATCTTGACCCAGCAAGTCGGGAGGTCGTGCTGAAGGCGTTTGACGATTGCCATTCTGAAGGCCGTACGATTTTGATGGTAACCCATGACCTAGCGGCAGCTGCACATGCCGGACGACGGCTTGTGCTGCGGGAGGGTTCGATTAGTGAGCAATCGGACGTTATCTCAGAAGCCGCCTGAAATCGCCAACCCTGAATTTTTCAGTCCCGATTGAGATTGAGTGTTAGCAATTCGTTCGCTGACGCTTTATCAACTGCTGAAGTATTTTTCTGTTTTCTGAGAGGAGTATCTCATGGGTCGCTTTCAATTGCAGTTTCGATCGTTGCGTGTTCTTTGTCTGCCGGTTGCAGGTCTTACCGTCTTCTCGCTGGCTGGCTGTAGTGATTCTGGCACCGGAGCGTCTCCGGTCGTCACAGATGGTCCACCTGAAGCCGAATCACACGCTGAGCATGCTCATCCGAGCGAGGGTCCACACCAAGGCGACCTAGTGGAACTCGGAGATGAAGAGTTTCACGCTGAAGTTGTTCATGGCGAGGGTGGCAGCGTATCCGTCTATATCCTCGACAGTGCCGCAAAGATTGCTGTTCCGATCGATGTGCCAGAACTGACGATTAACATTACTCACAATGGCAACGCGGAACAATTTAAGCTGCCCGCCGATCGCGATGCTTCAGACCCGGAAGGCAAGTCTTCACGTTTTTCACTTACGGACGAAAAGCTCGCGACAGACCTCGACAGTCACAATGCCGCCGCCAAGCTGGTTGTCATGATCAATGGCAAGTCATACTCAGGCAGAATCGAGCACGCTCACGACGCCGACCACAAGCACTAGATCTCTGACTTTGGTTCACCAGATTACTGACTATGCTTGACCATGACACGGGACTGGCGTCATCGTGCCTCGATGCTCCGCAGAGAGCACTCAAGGTCCTGAGAAACATGGCCTCAATTGGATCAGCGCTGCCCGACTTGCTGAAAGCACTCATTCTCAATTGCGATGGCTTGTTTTCTGAAGGCCTTGAGAGGCATACTATTACACTTGAAAAGGGCAGTGATGGCTGAACTGCCACAAGGGTCACACGCTAGGGTTCAATTGTCATCGTACGGATAGACTTTGTCATGCTGCCTCGATTTCACCACATTCTTGTTCCCGTCGATTCCACAGTGAAGAACAACGTCGCGATGGATATTGCGTTTGAACTCGCCGTTCAAAACAAGGCCACGATTTCCCTTCTGCATGTGGTTCAGGCAATTGATTCCGCTGGTGATCCTCCGGACGAGGAAACCACGGAGTTCTACAATCACATTCGCGAACGTGCAGACTCCGAAATGGAACGGATTTCGCAGCGATTCCTTGACGCGGAAGTCCAATGTGAGGTGAAGGTCCGAATCGGCGATCGTCTGCGCGAGATCGTCGAATTTGCCAATCAACATCGGGTGGACCTGATCGTCATGTCATCGCACCGCATTGATCCGGGTCATCTCGCTGAGACGTGGGGAACGCTCAGCTATAAAGTCTCGGTGATGTGCGAGTGTCCGATTCTTCTCGTGAAGTGACAGGAACGGCAGTTACGGCTGCATGCTGGATCGTCGCTGGCTAACTGCGGTGTTCGCCCTGCTCGAACACGACCTGTGCTCTGCCAACCAGCAGTGGGTCCACCACGCCAATTCGTTCAGGGTCTTTGCCATCATAGTCCACCGTATGCAGAACATATCGCATGGCGTTGAGGCGAGCCCGCTTCTTGCAGTCCGACTTGACCACCGACCATGGAGCGTCCGCTGTGTCAGTGTGGAAGAACATGGCCTCTTTAGCCTTTGTATACTCATCCCATTTATCCAGAGAGGCTCTATCAATGGGCGACAGTTTCCATTGCTTCAGCGGATGTCGCTCACGCTCACTGAACCGCCGTAATTGCTCGTTGCGGCTTACCGAAAACCAGAATTTGACAAGTTGAATTCCGCTGCGACAAAGATTTCGCTCGAACTCCGGTGCCTGTCGCATGAACTCGCTGTATTCCTCATCCGAACAAAAGTTCATGACGTATTCCACGCCCGACCGGTTATACCATGATCTGTCAAACATCACGATCTCGCCGCGAGTCGGCAGATGTTCCACGTAACGCTGAAAGTACCACTGTCCTCGTTCCGCCTCAGTTGGTTTCTCTAACGCCACAACTCGAGCGCCCCGAGGATTCAGATGTTCCATAAATCGCTTGATTGCGCCTCCTTTTCCTGCCGCATCGCGACCTTCAAACAGGATGACAACCCTTTGCCCAGTTCGTTTGACCCAGGCCTGAAGTTTCAATAACTCGACCTGCAGGCGATATTTCTGTTTCTCGTATGATTTGCGGGTCAGCAGGAACTTATAGGGGTAGCCACCATTCTGCCAGTCAGCCGCCAGTAATGTGTCGGATTCAGTAACGCTGGTCACATCATCTTTTACGGCTTTCTCCAGTAATGCGGCTCGCAGTACCTCGATGTCGTCAGGTGATGTGCCCCCGATGATGGCGGTCAGTACTTTTCCGAGAGTTTCCGTATCATGGGGCGGAACTGCGCGCATGATATCGATAACGGCATTAATCTTGGCCGCTTGCGCCGCTGCCACGGACTCTTTAACGGTGTGCTCCTGAATGCCGCCTGCCGTTGTTGCTGCCGTGATATCGCCACGGGAGGTACGCCGCGCGTGCCCATTGATTGCGGCAACCGATGGTGCAGGCTTTGGGAGAGCCCTCTTGACCACTTTGGACTTGGTGTTTGCGTTCCTCGTATCTGTCACTCGCTTTTGATTCATGGCTTAGCCGTGTCAATGAGTCTGAGAATCTGCATCGGGTCCGAAAAGACAGTTCCTGAACTCCGGCAATCAGATGTTCTTCAGCATACCAGCCCCTGAAACGTTTGTCCAAATATTGTGTCCTGCTTTTTGAGATTGCGAGGTCACAGGCCGATTCCGATTTCTGCCGCCAATGGACGTGCCGCTGATTTAATTCCGGCCGCCATACTGCTCCCGACTGTTTCTGTGTACACAACAATAACTTGTCGTGCAGCGAAAGCTTGAATTGACTGACTTCCGGAGTCAATTGCCGGGGATCGCATCCCACAAGTCCGGAAAGCACATGCCTGAGCGGTGAACTCCGAACGTCCGTCTCCTCCATACGACCTGTCATAATCTGCTTCCGCTTTGTTTTTCTAAACATAGAAAATCAGCCCTGATAAGCTCGAACAGGCACACGACGATCACATCCGCAGGAAATTTTCGCCCCGTGGGTCCGCCCGAGTTTCAGTGCGAACTTCCGAGATGTGCGCATGCTCCGTCAATGTAGTCGCCGCATTTTGTCACCGTCCTTTCTATTCACGCCAGCCGGAGTTGTCAACTCCCTCAGCAACAGCGGAAGCGATCTGTTCTCAAATGACATGCAACGGAATATCCCTGACAACGTGACGCTGCTGAAGTTGTAACTCGGCTACCCATTCAATCGAGATGATCCTTTCGGTGTTGGGGATGAGCACAGCGGGTTATCCGGAACGATCTGATCGAAAAACAGCCTTGCATTACATCCGTCCCGCACCGCCAGGCTCAGCTGCAGTGGGAATACGATTTGCCTTGTAATCATTTACTGAGGTGCTCAGACGGAAAATGCACGACTCCTCGCCATCCGTGTCGATTTGGCACACTGGGTGTGCTTGTTCGCACAATGTCGCCGAAGTTGTTGCTCGGTAGGGATCCGAAGTTGAGTCTGCGTCGGTCGTGTTCCCCTTTACTCTTGGAAGAGTTTATATTCATGAAGCCAATTGAAGTTCTGCTGCTATCCCGAAATGACATCCTTTCACTCGAACTCACGCCTGCTCATGTGGTGGAAGTCGTCGAAAGGGCATTGGCAGAACATGCGGCCGGCACATATGAGATGCACCCCAAGATTGGGGTGCATCCGACCGGAACGGATCCGGCGAATTTTATTCATGCCATGCCCGCCTACTTGAAACAGCTGGGAGCCTGCGGCCTGAAATGGGTCGCTGGCTTTGCAAAGAACTATCAGCGCGATCTGCCAAACGTCACAGGGCTGCAGGTCTACAATGACACAGCCACAGGAGTTCCACTCGCGATCATGGAATGTGGCTATCTGACGGGTCTGCGAACAGCTGCTGTCAGCGCAATCATCGCGCGGGAGTGCTCTTTGCCGGAAGCCAAAACGCTGGCTTTAGCCGGATGTGGATTTGAAGGCACGATGCACCTGTGGTTTCTTGTGGACCAGATACCCGGTTTGAAGGAAATCTGCCTGCGCGATGTTCGTCCGGCGGCGATGCAGACACTTAAGGAGCAAGCGGGTCAGTATTTCTCAGGCCAAATCCGAATCTGCGAGGACAACCGGACCTGTTTCGAAGGGGCCGACATAATTTCGACATGTACGAACGGTGATGAACAATTGGTGCAGCCAGACTGGTTTAAACCGGGGGCCTTTGCCGTCGGCATTGAAGGGGGTTGTGCGTTCACAGCCGAGGCTTTAAACAGTGCGAGTAAATTCATTGTTGATGATATTCCGCTGGCCGAGTACTTTGACCGGATCAGCCGAGATCGTTTGACGGAGGATGGAAAACCCGATCCGGAGTTTCCTGGTGGCCTGCCAGAGGATCAGAGAGGCAGACGCTCAATTTGGTCTTTCAAACTGTGTGAGCCACGTTTCGTTCATGCTAACATGTTTGATTCCGAAACGGCGGAATGTGTAGGTGATGTGGATCATGTCATCGACTGTCTGCACGATGCAGGGGTACGAGTATTCACCTGGGTTGGATTCCAGCGTCAGCGGTTGTTCCCAGGTTTTTCCATCATCCACGGAACGGACAATGTTCAGCGGACTGCGGGCGTCCGGCGAATCGTTGTAGACAAGCAAGAGATGGCCGTTATTCAGTCGAGTCATTGAAATTCCTGAATCGGGATTGTTGATCGAGGTCTGGACCGCATCGGTCCACGTCCGCCCTTCGTCCTGTGATGCGACCTGTGTAATCTTTGGAGCCATCCGCATCAAAGCGAGCAATGAGCCGTCTGCCCGCTGTGCGATAGCGGGCTGGCTGCCTCCAGTAACCATCGGGCTAACATCCCAGTGCTGACCATTGTCGGAAGTACCGAGAAAGAGTGATCCTTCCTGTTTTCCGACCACCGCTTCCACCGGCACCAGAATTCGACCGCTTTGGAGTTTCAGGGCATTGTTTCGAGGAACTGCCCAGATTCCTTCGGACAACAATGGCCGGTCATCAGACCAAGACTCGCCATGGTCTGCGGATGTGCGATACATGAGACGACAGCGATCCCATCCTGCGCCCCGGCGAATGGGACGAGGTGCTTCCAGACGTGCCCAGAGCATCCACAGCGTTTTCTGATGATCCACGAACATGATCGCGTTTCCGGGGGGGTGCAGAGGATCACTGATTACTGGTTTCGCTGGTGACCAGTCATCTGAACCGGGCTGCTGTCGGGACAGAAACAGTGTTTCATCGTCAGCCGATTCGTACGTACCGCCGTACCAGAGACACAGCAGATCTCCGTTGGCTGCCTGTGTCAGAGTCGAACAGTGAAATGCGGTGGCCCCTGGCGCATCATCGAAGACCATCCGGGATGAAAACTTCAATTTTCCGAAACTGTCAGTTCTGTGCATCAGTGGCAGGCGAGCGTCAATGGATGTGCCTTTTGCCGGCATATCGGCCACAGTCGCAGATACTTTCATCAGCAGACTCAGGATGGCCAATTCCAGAGACTGAAAAGACTGAGCCCGATCCAGGCCGCCGTGATAAACGAGACTGCCGGTTCCATCCACCAGAAAAAGTTCCGGTGTCACCGTGGCAGCGAAGCGTTTTCGAACGATTCCTTCCGGGTCCCGGTAGACGGGGAAAATAATGCCCCGTTTCTGCATGAACTCTCGAATTTCGTCGGCCGACTGATCAGGGTCTGAGACCACTCCGATGAACAGTATCTCTTTGCGGCGATATGTCTGATGAATATCCCGAATGGCGTTCAGCTGCGCCTCCACAACTGGGCAGCGAGCGGACAGAAACAGAATGGCAGTTCCCGGGCGTTCGGCGTAGTTATTCAGATCATGATGGTAATCGCCCAGTCCGGTCAGAACCAGATTGCCAACTGGCTGGCCTCGCTGAAGCTGTCCCACGGCCATAGGCAGGGAAGTCAGAATGCAGAACAAACCGAGTAAACCACCGGATCGTGTTAAAATAAAGCGAATCATTGATTGTGAATTCCTCTGCCAGAGTGGTGGGGTAAAAAACTACGAACGCCAGAATACGGTCCAGGAAGAAACTTAGTGGCATGTGTCCACAATGGTAGCCAGCATTGCTTTTCTTTGCGAACACCGCGACCACCGGTGGCACCCAACGCCGTTAACGGCATATTGACTGAATAGTGGTCGCCCTGCCGCGAAAGTTCTTCCCGGCAATAAGGATCTGCTGTTGCCCGCCAGCCGAGCGGCTACACTGCGTCAGGAGCGGCACGTCTTGTGGCCGCTCAATGATCGGCAATCACGCTCCGACAGAATCAGCAGACTCGAATGGACCCCGCCTTCCCATCTTCCGACGAAATTGCACTCCGGTATCTTGACCAGTTTCCGTGGCCTCCGTATCCATTTCAGGAAACCGCGATTCTGACATGGTTTGATTCCGAAGACGGCATCCTTGTCTGCGCGCCGACTGGGACTGGGAAAACGGTCATAGCGGAGGCCGCACTTTACGAAGCGTTACTGACGGGGCGGCGAGCGTATTACACGACGCCGCTGATTGCATTGACCGAGCAGAAATTTCGCGAACTGCAGGAGTCGGCCGTGCGGTGGGGATTTTCTGCGTTGGACATCGGGCTGGTGACAGGGAATCGCCGAGAGAATCCGGACGCCCGCATTCTGGTTGTCGTCGCCGAGATACTGCTCAATCGATTGCTATCGCCGGAAGAAGTTTCGTTCGACGACGTGTCGGCGGTCGTCATGGACGAATTTCACAGCTTCAACGATCCAGAGCGAGGCATCGTGTGGGAATTATCCTTGGGGCTCCTGCCACGACACGCAAAGCTGCTGCTGATCAGTGCGACTGTCGGCAACGCCGTCGATTTTGTGGTCTGGCTGGCTCGGCAACATTCGCGAAAACTGCGGTTGTTACAGAGTGACGAGCGCCGAGTGCCGCTGGACTTTCGCTGGATCCCCGACGAGTTCCTGCCGGATCAGCTGGAGATCATGGCTGACGGCGACGAAGAAGCTCGATACACACCGGCACTGGTCTTTTGTTTCAACCGCAACGAATGCTGGAGCATCGCCGAACAGCTCAAAGGAAAACGTATGCTGGCCGACGGTCAGCAGAAACTCCTGATGGCCGAAATTGATCAAGTCGATTGGTCCATCGGAGCCGGTGGAAAGCTAAAGCAGTTTCTGATGCGCGGTGTGGGGATTCATCACGCCGGTCTGCTGCCTAAGTACCGCCGAATCATCGAAAAACTATTCCAAAAGAAGCTGCTCAGCATCTGTGTCTGCACGGAAACGCTGGCAGCCGGCATCAACCTTCCGGCCAGATCCGTTGTAATGACATCGCTGCTCAAAGGACCACCACGGGCCATGAAGCTGATCGAACCAAGTTCCGCCCATCAGATGTTCGGTCGGGCCGGGCGGCCCCAGTTTGATACACGCGGATATGTGTTTGCGGTCGCCCATGAAGACGATGTGCGGATGTTTCGCTGGCAGCAGAAGTATGATGAAATCCCGGAAGACACTAAGGATCCTATGCTGCTTCGCGCGAAAAAGAATCTCAAGAAAAAGATGCCTCGGCGACGCGACGGACAGCAATACTGGACCGAGCGACAGTTTCAGACGTTGCGAGAAGCTCCGGCTGCCAGACTGGCCAGTCGTGGCCGATTTCCGTGGCGATTGCTCGCTTATTTCATTCGCAAGTCTGGAACGGTGATGACATTGCAGGAAGCCGTGCGCCGTCGCCTGCTGGATTCCGGGGAAAAAGACGACGCAGAAAAGCAACTGCTGCGAATGCTGATCACGCTGGAAGCGGGCGGTTTTATTACGCTCGATCCACCACCGCCAAAATCATCGGCCTCACTTGTCGATGGCGCGGCCGCTGAAGGTCCAGTGTTTCATTCCGTCCGCGCGGGAGATGTGTCCAGCGAGCTGCTGCCAGCGTTTACCACGGCGACGGTTTCCGTACGCGACAGCCGCTGGGTGTCGTCGCATCTTGCACCAATGGCCGATGAAGACGCTGGCGAAGTCGGCGAAGTAATTCATTTTGACACGACCGAAGCGCCGGAAGATTTCGGCGACGACGTCGCAGGTGATGATGCACCGGATTCTGATGAAGCAGACGCCCCGACCGCGATTGAGTCGCCCGACGATTCAGCCAATGATACAGGCATGCCCAACGCCAGGCCGCTCGAATCTGCTGATCCCCCTCTTGTTGGCCTTCTGGGGCAGATGATTCAGGAAGCTCGTAAGGATGGAACCGCAGCGACCGGACATGCATCAAAGCAATCGAAGCGTGAACCGAAACCGCCGAGCGCTGAAGAAGTGCTGCTGTCGGAGTATTCGCCGCGTCTGGCGATTGCGACGGAACAGATGTCGCTGATGTTGCCGTTTCGCAGTATCAATTCGATCTATGGCGTGTTCCTGGCGGAACAGATGCACAAGGCCAATTACGAGGAGCGCCTGCAACTGCTGGAAAGCGCGCTGGATCTGCCGTCGTCGGTGGCCAGTCAGGTACGGGTCCCCCTGCCCGAGATGATGCCGGACGGCGCGCTGTCCACGGACTATCTGAATCCACTGCTGCTGTCACGCGGGATTGTGACTCAACAGGAACTCACGGGGTACTTTGATGAAGTGAATCGTCGTCGAATTTATCCGCTGCCGCTTGGTGATCGAATGCGGATGCTGTTCCACAGTGAGTATCCCGGAATCTCCGACGTCTATATTCGCAGCGTCTGGTGTGTTGGTGACCTGTTGCGTTTTGGAGGCAACTTCGATCGCTACGTGCGAGCGCGTGAACTGACGAAGCAGGAAGGCATTATGTTCCGGCATTGCCTGCGAATGATCCTGCTGTGCGGTGAGTTCTCTCAATTGGAACCGCCGGGCCTTGACCCCGCCGAATGGCGACACGACCTTGCCGAACTGGCGTCCATCCTGACCGAGTCCTGCCGCGCTGTTGATCCGAGCAGCACGGACGAAATCATTACCACGCTGCAGAATCAGGCTGAGGGCCTCGATCATCTGTAGGTGAATTTCACAACGTCCCCACAAGTTCTCGAACCACTTCTGACACCTCGATCGACTGATTCAGAGCATCGACAATTTCCGGCAGCAGATCATCCGCATGTTCGGAGGGAATTTGACACGTTCCAGCAGCTGGATGTCCCCCGCCGCCGTACTTCAGCATCAGCTTGCTGACATCGACAGGATTGGTACGATTCAGGATCGACTTGCCGACGGCGATTACAGTCGTGCCTAGCTGTTTGCTTCGGAGCAAATGGAGGGAAATATTGCATTCCGGCAAGAGAGCGTAGGACAGAAATCGATTGCCGCAGAAGATTACCTCTTCGTCACGTAAATCAATCACGGCGACGTTGCCGTACATGCCGGAGCAGCGTACAATCTGTTCGCAGAAATCCTGACGCTGCAGGTTGTACAGTTCCACTCGTTCGCGAACGTCCGGCAGATTCAAAATCTGTTCGATCGTATGACTGCGACAATAGTCGATCAGCGACATCATCAACTGATAGTTCGAAATACGGAAGTCACGAAATCGTCCAATGCCCGTTCGCGGGTCCATTACAAAGTTGAGCAAATCCCAGCGCTTCGGGGCAAGAATTTCATCGCGTGAAAAGCGAGCTGCGTCGCATCTGTCGATAGCCGTCATCATGTCGGAACTGATGTCCTTGAAGCGTGCCGCACCGCCAAAGTAGTTGTAGACCACGCGGGTTGCAGAATCCGCATCGCTGTCCAGAATGTAGTTCTGGCGGATGGTGTGTCCATTTCGCAGGACTTCGCTGCGATGATGGTCGAAGCACAGGTGACAGGCGGCGACGTAAGGCAGATTCGTGATAATATCGCGTGATGTGATCTCGATAAGCCCGTCCTGCATGTCCTTGGGATGTACGAACATGATATCGTCGATCATCTGCAGCTCACGCAGCAATGCGGCACTTACCAGGCCATCAAAGTCGCTGCGGGTAACAAGGCGATAGTTGAATGATTGAGGCGTCATGGCAAGTTTCCTCTGGGCAGGAGTTCAGGTGCTGACGATCAAATCCGGACACATCTGTCGGGATCGCAGAGTACTCATGACCACGACAAAGCTAGGTTGCAGTTTTTTCCTGAGTCCCGGCAAAGATCCGTTTCTTTAGCAAAGCCAAAGACTCGACAGGCCGGTCGTATCGATTATCCGCTACAGAAGCGATGGGTCTACACGTTGTCAGCCACGCCGGAAGATTTTTGCTTCAGGAACAAATTTAACGCGGCCATCCAGCGGAAATATCGGTCGCGGGCAACGCATGTGACCAAGATACGGCAAATTGGCGCTCGACGAACCCGGTGCATCCACATGTATCATCTTCGCACACCAGTCGGCGTACATATGGTGCTGACAATGCGGTGATTTGACCACGACCGAATCGAAGTTCTGCGGATTCTGTCCGTGCGCAAAGTAGAACGACCGATCATAAAGATTTACGGGATTGCTGCTCACGACAATCGTGAAGTTGTCTGCTTCCAGCACGGCTGTGGGTCCAGCCAGCCATTCTTCACCGAATGATTCACTCCGGAATCGACCGTCGGAAATCAGTCGTACCTTCGCTGTGATACTCAGCGGCTGAAATCGAAAAGGATCGCGTGTGCCACCAATCGTCGTTTCGATTCTGGCACCGATTCCAGCGGCGAAGGCGACCTTCACTGACGCGGCATCGACGATGGGCAGCAACGTACGGCCGGCGTAACCCGCTTCGATCAGTTTTCGCAGAATCGCATTGCTGTCACCGGACGCACCGGAACTTGTGGCGTCCGCCGCATCCACCAGCGCAATGGTGCCTCTTGCATGCGCCAGCGCAAGACGCGCCATTTCGTCCAGACTCACCAGGGGTACCTGCATGCCTGCATGGTTTTCCCAAAAATTTGCCGCGATTAGTAAAGCTTCGCGTTGCGCGAGTTCCGCGTCGTTGTCGGTCACCACAAAACTATAGGTCTGAAGTGCCGGAACGTCGGTAAAGGGATTGCCAATGAACAGACCGGCTGAAAGACCATGCGGATTCGTCTCGGCGATTTGCGCCATCCGAATGCTTTCTCCAAATTTCCCTGTGGCAGTGATGAGTTCATCGCCACGTACGAGCGCAGGGATCGCAACTTTTGCGGTCACAGGTTTTACATCTCCCGCAACGATTCTCAGCAGCAGCCGCGCGGCGCGTTCGCCCGTTTCGAAGAAATCGACATGTGGATACGTGTGGTAAGCGACGATGGCATCGCTGTGTTCCACCATGCGGTCTGTCAGAATTCCATGCAGGTCCAGTGAAACCACAATCGGAGTTTCTTCTCCCAGAATCTTTCGTGTTTCTGCCAGCAACCAGCCTTCGGGATCAAGTTCTGCTTCACTGGCCATCGCTCCGTGCATGGAGAAGTAAACGCCATCAACCGGCGGAGCAGCACGGATTGATTCCAGGAACTCTCGAGCAATCCGCTCCCAGGCCGTTTTGGCCAGCGTGCCGCCAGACGAAATAAAGAACGCACTGTACGCGGGGACAATCTCCACATCGGTCGCCGCATCGAAGACCGTCAACGCTCCGCCGATCTCGTTCCGCACAGTCCGGTGGTAATCGATCAGCTCGCGACCACGTCGAATTCCAAAATCTTCATATCCGCTGAGATGCGGATTGAAGGTGGAGACTTCCTGTTTACATTCAGCAACGAGAATTCGTGGCATGGTATTTCCGTTCTGGACGGGCAGAGAAACTCAGAGCAGGTTCAAGAGTATCGACTTTAGATTCGTGAACAGTAAGGCGCACCAGATGGTTTTCCAAGCAGGTCGGCGTTGTGTTTTTGAACTCGTGCGCCACCGAGCTTTGCAGGTTCACAGGAGAAATTGAGAGTCCTGCGCGGCAGCGGATATGAGGCATCAGGCACGCAAATATCCACTTAATCGGCGAACGCAAATCACTGTTTCCGTTCATGGCCCGACTGGCCCGACTGACCCGACTGACCCGATCGATACCGAATCGGGTCCACAGCATTTGCTTCGCGGAAGCCCCTGAGACGCAGTTGACACGAATCACATTCGCCGCAGGAAACTCCACTGGCATCGGGATCGTAGCAACTGTGAGTCAGTCCGTAATCAACGCCCAAAGTGAGTCCTCGTCGAATGATGTCGGCCTTCGTCAATGAGATGAGTGGCGTATGAACGGTCAGGTGGTGTCCTTCAACGCCGGCCCTGGTTGCAAGGTTGGCCATTGTTTCAAAGGCAGCTATGAATTCCGGACGACAGTCAGGGTATCCGCTGTAGTCCACTGCGTTCACACCGATGAACAGGTCGTTGACTCCGACCGATTCCGCAAGCCCCAGCGCGATCGACAGGAAAATTGTATTTCGAGCCGGTACGTAAGTCACCGGGATGCCATGTGACATTTCAGTCTCATTCCGATTGTGCGGAACCGGAATATCATTTGTCAGTGCGGAGCCGCGAAAGATATTCGTATCGACGCGACAGACCACATGATCGCTGACGCCCATTGATTTGCAGACCCTAGCTGCGGCGAGCAGTTCAAATCGATGCCGCTGACCATAGTCAAACGAAATGGCATGAATTGCGAATCCCTGCTTTCGCGCGATCGCCAAAACAGTCGCTGAATCAAGTCCGCCACTGACGAGAACCACCGCTTTCAAAGGCACTTCCATCTTTCGACTTTCCCGTGAATGAATCTCTACAATCGGCGAAAGATGGCAGACAAAGCAGTGGACCTCAATTCTGCCACCGTGAGAAATTGCAATTCTCAGTCAGATTATGCCGTTTACGACAATTCGTACAGTCGAGTCTCTGTCAGACTCTCAGCGCGGCCGAGCCCCTCGATGTTCGATTTCAGAGAGACCGGGCTAACGTGAATCATGCCGGCGTTTTTCTATCGCTCTTCTGAAACTAGAACTCCCAATTCCTCGCTGACGTTTCGGGTTACTGATCGTGCTCCCATCACACGGACGTCATGGCTTATCGCGTCTTCTCATGGGCTCAGTTGCCGAGCGAATTGTTCGGCATTGTGATTGCTCAGCTCTTGTACTGCGTCGAACGAATGAGGCTGAGCCCGTACCGGCGCCACCAGTCGGCTGGTTTCCACGAAAATCGGTGGTGGTGCCAATTGATTTCTCTGATGCATCATCCACAGCTATCGAAACGGCTCTGGAGGTCGCGACGAATCGAAAAAGCGTCCACGTCGTCAGCGTCGTACCCACGCTGGACCTGAGCGAGTTGGCTGACATGGGAATCATCTCCGATGAGGATCGCATCAGGACATGTCGGGAATACATGTCGCGTTATCTGACTGAACACGGCCATGAATCGCTGCGGACTCACGCCTTCGTTGGTGATCCGGGCACGATGATTATTAAATATGCCAGCAACGCACTGGACCAGGCACTTTCGCTTCCTGCGGGCGAAACGAAGTCGCAACTTCTGACGGCGATGGAAAAGCATATTCTGGCGGAGGGCCAGTTGATCGGAATTTACGAAAGGTGATGGACGTTCTGCAGAAAGCTGAGTGAAGGAACCTGTGGTACTAATTGAGGAAGCAGGGTTTAAGTCAGGCTGAGTTTTTTGAACCTGCGGGCAGCGAGTCGAATGGACATTGACAGATACAGGGAGGTCATCGATCAACCAGAGCTAGTGTCTGTCCTCAAATGTGATTGAGCATACGAAAAGCTGGACAATCGGGAAAAAGGCTCCGCGAAGATGAGATGGGAAACCGTAGAGTTGATTGCAAAGGTCAGCAAAACGGAATTTCTTCAGTCAAATCTTCGAGGAGCCAAGG
>CANJQC010000069.1 GCA_947476295.1 Planctomycetaceae bacterium
CTCATTACGAATACGCCGAGTTGCTTCAGTCAGGATCAGGTCCTGTCTGTAACTGCTGACGTCGTCATTGATTTGTGGATCATCACTTTTTCCGTGGCAAAGCCTTCTCACCTTCGGATGCTGAGTGAGATCAAAAACAAAGAGCAGCGCTTTTGCCACCGCCAAATGTCGAGTGCCCGGGGAGGTGGCATTCTGGGCTCCTGGCAGAAAATGCTCGCCGGCATTGTCATAGAGGCAAATCGTGCGTCCATTCTTTCGAATCGTGTTTGCCTTGGGATTGGAAGGGAGTAATCGCATTCGAAAGATGAACGGCTTCGGAAGAAGGAACCGGTGGAAAGACAAAGACACGACGAGTGATCATCATTCGCAAGTGTCTGGGTTCAGATCAGTCCGTACTCAGTGCAGATGTGCCCATATCGCGTGTTGAGAGTCGCGCCGGAATGTGCCCCGACACTCCGTGGCGGGAATTCTCGCCACGGAGTGTCGAGGCACAATGAATCGCGATCTATGCACTGCTGAAACTGGAATTCCTCAATCGGTTCGCCGATTCGGACACAGGCGTCCTAGTCCTCGACCACGGGTTAAACGGTTGATTGTCAATGACGCACAGTAACTCCGCAACCTTACTTTGTCGCTGTGATCAATCCTAGAATCGTGACCAAGCGTAATCTTTTGTGGGCATCACAATCAGCGGACGTTTTCCGCACCTTCACAGAGCCAGCACTACGACAACTGCTTTTTGAGTTCTGCCGCTCCGGCCGCGATCGCTTCGTCGATTTTATCGACCAGCTTCGCACCTGCTTCGGCCATGTCAGGACGACCTCCGCCGCCGCCGCCGGCGACCGTCGCTGCGGCTTTGACGATATTGCCGGCGTGCAGATTTTTTTCTTTGACCAGTGGTTTGCTTACGGCGGCGATCAGCGAAACTTTGCCTTCGATCTCAGCTCCTAGGATCAAAGCAATCGGGCTGTGCTTGTCTCGCAATTGATCAGCGAAGTCACGCAATGCGTCACGGCTGACGCCTTCCAGTTTCTGCGCAATGACTTTCACGCCGCCGATGATTTCTGCCTGAGCAACCAAGCCACCAATCGCGTCAGCGACATTCGCTGATGTCAACTCGGCAATTTGTCGATTCAGAGCTTTGACTTCATTTTGCAGCGCTTCGACGCGCGTCACCAATTCGGTCGCTTGAGGAGCTTTGAGCAATCGCTGAAGCTGAGAAACAAGTTCATCAGTATCGCGGCCTTTTTGGACAGCTTTAGACCCCGTGATGGCCGTGATACGGCGAACGCCTTTGGCGATTGGTTCCTCGGACGTGATCCGGCAAAGGCCAACTTGTCCGGTATTGGAAAGATGTGTACCGCCACACAATTCGACACTGAAATCGCCCATGCTGACGACGCGGACTTCATCCGGATATTTTTCGCCGAACAATGCCATCGCGCCTTTCTGACGAGCCGCTTCAATCGGCAACAGTTCCGTTGTGACGCTTGCTCCTTTTGCGACGCAGTCGTTGATGATATCTTCGACCTGACGCAGCTCTTCGGGTGTGAGTGCCTGATTGTGCGCGAAGTCGAATCGCAGGGCATCATTTTCGACTTTTGAACCGCGCTGAGTTGCATTCTTTCCCACAGTGCAGTGCAGCGCGTGGTGCAGGATGTGCGTCGCCGAGTGGGCACGTCGAATTCCCGAACGGCGATTGTTGTCCACGGTTGCCGTGAGAGCCTGTCCGACTGTCAGCTTTCCTTTGGTCAAATGGCCCACATGAATCCAGAGGTCGCCGTCTTTCTGAGTATCAGCCACCACAAATTCAACGCCATTCCCAATCAGACTTCCGATGTCGCCGGTCTGGCCACCGGATTCTGCATAAAACGGGGTGCGATCCAAGGCAAGGCCGATCGGAACTTCGTGCCCAGCGTTTGGAAATTCGTTGACAAGTGCCTTGTTTGAGATAATCCCGACTACGTGACATTCGGCCGTCAGTGAATCGTAGCCAAGAAATTTTGTACCGCCCTGTCGCTTGAGAGAATCAATCGGCCCGGCACTCATCACAGAATCCGCAAATGCACCGCTGCCGCTCGTCGCTTCGTGGCGTTTGCGGGCTTTATCGTATCCTTCGTGATCGACTTGCAGACCATTCTGTACGGCGAGTGTGTCCGTCAGTTCAATGAGAAAGCCATATGTTTGATGCAGATCAAACGCATCTTCGCCGGAAATTATGCCGGTCGACTTTGCACGCTGGGCGAGTTTTTCGAAACGTGGCATTCCGCGATCAACGACGTCCAGAAATTGTTCCTCTTCCAGCTTGATCACATTGGAAACAGACTGCACCGTATCCACAATCTCGGGATAGGCATGCTTCATGCCTTGTACAATGGCAGGCACCAGCAAATGCAGAAACGGCGACTTCCTGCCCAGTAGATAACCTTCCATCGCAGCACGACGCAGCAACAGTCGCACGATATAGTCAGCTTTGTCCGGGCCGGGATTCGCACCTTCGTGAATCGCAAAGGTACCGGCGCGCATGTGGTCGGCAATGCGACGACAGGCTCGCCCCCATGCTGCGTCGTACGAATACTTCAACCCGAGTACATCGCCCGCGGCCATGCACATCGGTTTCAGAATGTCGATCTCGAAGTTGCTCAGCACGCCCTGCAGACACGACGCACAACGTTCCAGCCCCATGCCAGTGTCGATGTTCTTCATCGGCAGCGGATGCAGGTTGTTCGGCGGATCGCCGACGCGATTGAACTGAGTAAACACAAGGTTCCAGATTTCGACCGGTTTGGTCGCTCCAGCAGCCAGATAATAGATTTCAGAGCATGGCCCGCAGACTCCGTCAGGTCCCTGCGAAGGTGCGGATGCTGGCCAGAAGTTTTCAGATTCGTCAAGGCGGCTGATGCGACCCGTCGGCAGTTTGATCTCCTTGTGCCAGATGTCGAACGCTTCGTCATCGTCCAGATACACGGTGACGGTGAGGCGTTCCGGATCCAGCCCCAGCCACTGTCTGGTCGTCAGGAATTCCCATGCCCAGTGAATGGCCTCGCGTTTGAAATAGTCGCCAAAGGAAAAATTACCGAGCATCTCGAAAAAGGTGTGGTGGTACGCAGTGATTCCGACGTTTCCGATATCACCGGTTCGCAGACATTTCTGGCTGGTCGTGGCCTTGGAGAATTCGAGCGGCCCGATGCCCAGGAACTGGTTCTTGAACTGGTTCATCCCGGCCGGTGTGAACAGAACAGTCGCATCATCCTTTGGAATCAGTACGTCACTTGGCCTACGTACGCAGCCTTTGGTTTCGAAGAAAGCCAAATATTTTTCACGCAGTTCGTCAGTTTTCATATCGTCCGCAGCTCTGGCATCCTGGCCAGTCAGAAACCTTGGTGCTCTGTCAACGTTAGATCTTTGGGCTTTGGAAAAGGGGTCAGGAACCAATAGTACAGACCACCCTGAGGGCCATTTGGCTATTTGCTCCTGCCCCCTTTTCAAAACTTTCCAAAGCTTGACAGAGCACTGGTTTGATTAAATTTCGGTTCGATCCATGATCGGGCAAGCTTCAGAAGTGAAGCATCTTAGAGAGATAATGTGATTTTGTCCCTTCTTCCCTGACACCGTTTGCGGGTTTTCGCAGGGAGTCAGGCTGCGGATCTGCGGCAAACGACTTTAAGGAGAACTCAGCCTTGCAAGAGATAAAACCCTGACAAATCCGCGAGCAAGGATTTGTGTGCCACAGATAACGCAAACAGGGGACCGTGAATCACGGTCCCCTGCAGCATTTTTTAGTTTGATTTCAGTGGTCTGTGAAATCCTTGAAGTGACGGCTGGAAATCCACTCAGTTCAATCTGGCGCCACTGACAACCTTGTCCATGTACCTCAGTTTAAAGTACTTTTTTCTTACTGATTGCAGCTTGAGCAACCAGCGTCTGCTGGCGCACCGCAGCTAGGTTCACATGGATCGCAGCAAGTTTGAACCGTGCGGCAAACAACGCGAGGAACGCAGCGAGTCTGCGTCACTGGAACCTGGCGAGCGACGCACCGGGTGCGTGAAACCGTACGAGTTTCGCAAACCTGACGGCAAACCGTATAAGGCACCTTGCGGGTGCAGGTCTCCTGTGACATTGTGCAGGCCGTATAAGGAACCTGCTTTGAAATGCATTCCGACACCATCTGGCATGTTGTGTAAGGAATCCGTCGAGTAATGCATTCGTCAGTGTAGCAGCATGTCGTGTATGGGATCTTGCGAGTGCAAGTCTGGTGCGTCATTGTGCAGGTTGTGTAAGGAACCTGCTTCTGGCAGGTTTCTGTCACGAAAGTGCAGGTTGTGTAAGGGACCTTCTTGACCGTAGTAACGGGAACCTGGCGGCAGACGGTGTAAGGAACCTGCTTGTGGCAGACTTCGGGAACCATGCGAGTGCAGGTGATGGTCTTTTCAACCATCTTGGGGCACCATTTGCGGCAGCAGATCGTACGACCAGGACACTGCACGCAGACGGTCTTTGTGCAGCATGGATTGCATGGATCAACAACGCACTTCTGAACGACCGGACCTGGGATATGACGTGTTTCCGTCACCCATTCGCCACAGCATTCCTGAACGGTTCTGCATTCCGTAACCGGCTTGCAGACCGTATAGCATACATCTTTGTAGCAGGTCTCTGATTCAGTGCGGCACGTTGTGCAGCAGACGTCTTTGTAGCAGGTCTGATACACTGGTTTGCAGACATTGTAGCAAACCGTGCGATGGCAGGTCTGGTAGACTGGCTTGCAAATCGTGTAACACTGTTCACGGTAGCACGTCTGGTAGACTGGCTTGCGCACATGGCATGTGACGTCGCGGTAGCAGGTCTGATAGACCGGTTTGCAGACGTTGCAGGTGACCGTGCGGTAGCAGGTCTGATAGACCGGTTTGCAAACCGTGTAACATTGATCACGGTAGCAGGTCTCGTAGACGTTCCGCGTGCAAGATACCGGCACGGATTCTGTGCATTGGTCATAGACCGTTTTCATGCACGTGTACTGTTGTGTTTCCCACACAACTTCCTGAACAGTGTGACACTGCGGACCGCATCCGCATCGTGCCGCGACGAAATCGCCACATGATGAACACGCAGAAGTCGGACAACCACGGAAACCGCCCGATCCGAGCAGTCCAGCTGTCAAAATTCCGCTGTTCAGCAGTATGGCAACTGCAACCGCGGCTCCCAGCATGAGCCTTTTCATTGCCTGTACCTCGATAGTTCTGAAGAGAGAAACATAAGCGCGCGGCAAGCGCACTTTTCTGCCTAACTCTTCGACGACCTCAATCGCACGACTTGATTGACAGGGGACCGCCAGCACCAGCACTAAGATTCTTTGAAGTGCCGACTCGAAATAATGTTTTCGACCGATACAGGCGGAATTATCAACCAGGCAGAATTGGCCGATCGTGATCGATAAGCAGATCCTGCCGCGTGCCGGACAAACCGGACCACTGACGCATTCCATATATAAATGCATTCACGCATTCGCCGCGCTGAGTCGTCCCGCAGCCATTGCGAACGTCACCTTATCGAATCCGCCGCTATGCGCGAGGGTGAAATGCCGGGCCCGGAGCCTGGTTTTCCGTGATGATCTTTGGCGACCGTGAGACTGTCGGCAAAATGCTGCGGCATGGTTGTCGGGCAGGCGGTTTTTGCTAAACTTCCGCCCCTTGCGAACTCGACGATGCTTGTTGTGTCCTCGGTTTTGATTGTTGTCGATTGGCGGCGTAGCTCAGCTGGTTAGAGCAGCGGAATCATAATCCGCGTGTCGGGGGTTCAAATCCCTCCGCCGCTATTTGAAACCCAGAAAAACCTAGTGTTTTCTGGGTTTTTTTGTGTTTCGCCAGAATTGGCATACCAAATTCATGGTGATTCCTCTCCGTTCCACTGCCTGCTGTGCCACTTTTGGGCGTCGTTATTAGGGTGGCTGTTGAAATTCTCGTAATGCCCGTCCGTGATCTGAGGTTTGTCCAGATTGCTGTTCGTATCTGAAATCTGAAAAGCGAGTGATGATCGGGCAATCGGCTGGCAGACTTTTAGCACCGTCCGGCAAAGCTGCCTGATACGCTTCCTGCAAATGCTGCCGGATGTCCCTGAGCGGCACATACCGAAGTTCCCTTGCCTTGGGTGCGATCTGTTCAGTCCTGAGTTTTAGCGGCGTTTTGGTTGCGAGCACGAAGCGTTTGTCGTGGAGTTGAAGGAATGGCACTCCCAACCAAAAAATTCCCCGCGTTTCCACGGACTGAACAGATCGCACCCGTCGAAATGAATAGAGTAACGAGCTTGTACAAAACACTTTTCTGGACCGGTAACTCTAACGGACAATTGCATCTGCTCGATCAGACCCAGTTGCCACAACACATTGAAAACACGATCTGTACGACCGTAGAAGACGTTTGGAACGCCATCAAAGTTCTAAAGGTTCGCGGAGCGCCGGCGATTGGTGTGGCGGCAGCGTATGGTGTGGTGATCGGGCTGCAGGAGTCTCGCAATGCTTCGGTGGATGAATTTCTGCGGGAAGTCGATCGCATTGCGGCGTATTTGGCAGCCAGTCGCCCGACGGCGGTCAATCTGTTCTGGGCACTTGACCGCATGAAGGCGGTCGCATGGAAATGCGAAGCGTTCACTGCGACTGAAATCCATGACCGCTTATTGGCAGAAGCTCGCAGCATTGAGCTGGAAGATCAGACGATGTGTTCGGCAATTGGTCGACATGGAAGCACGCTGCTCAAAGCGGGCATGTCGATCCTGACTCACTGCAACGCCGGTGGCTTGGCGACCGCCGGAGACGGCACAGCCCTTGCCGTGATGTTTCAGGCCGCCGCCGACGGGAAAGATATTCATGTCTTCGCGGATGAGACACGACCACTACTTCAGGGCGCGCGGCTGACGACGTGGGAACTGCAACAGCGGGGAATCCCGGTAACTCTGATCTGCGACAGCATGGCCGCACAGGTGATGAAGGAAGGACGCATACAAATCGTGATCACCGGCGCCGATCGCATTGCCGCAAACGGAGATGCTGCCAACAAGATCGGAACCTATGGCGTTGCGGTCTTGGCTCAATATCATGGAATCCCGTTCTGCGTGGCGGCCCCGTCGAGCACCTTCGATCTGAGTCTTCCGGACGGCAGTGGGATCCCGATTGAACAGCGTGCCAGCGAAGAAGTGACATGCGGATTCGGCACGCGAACCGCCCCTGAAAATATCAGTGTTTACAATCCGGCTTTTGATGTGACCCCGGCTGAACTGATCACTGCGATCGTGACCGAACGCGGCATTATTCGTTCGCCGACAACACAGGCTATTCGCGAACATTTGGCGTGACGAATCGCGATTCACGTACCCTGGACATTCATGTCCGAGTCCTCGCCAGAAAGCGTTCAACGACCATATCACTTTTCTTACACAATAAACCCTCCTTAGACGAGGATTCATGGCCATGCGACGGAAATGAATGTCCATCCTGCATGCGATCACCCTATGAACTCAACGCATCCGCCACGTTGGTGCGATAGGCGGTCATTGCTGGCAGGAATCCAACCAATGCGGCGAGACCTACCAGAATTGGAAACAGCGTGGCTTCCCACGGGTTGACGGCCCAGGGATTAATGAGCAAACCTGTTTTCTCAATCAACCACGGTGCGGCGATCACGGCCAGACTATGGCCGATGAACCAGCCCAATAATCCGCCACCGACGCACAGTAAAGTTGATTCTGACAGCACAATGCCGAACACGTGCATCCGACGGGCTCCCAGCGCCCGCATGATGCCAATCTCGCGGCGTCGATCAGCCATCGAATTGTAGATGCTCACAAAAATCCCCACACCGGAAACCAGAATAATAATGCCGGTCAAGGCCACCAGCGCTTTCTGGATATTCCCCAGCAGGCCGGTGACCAGTTTCTGAATCGGACGCACAGGATTCACGGCCATTGCCTGGTATCCTGTTTGAAGCTGCGACGTGAGACTCAAAGAATCGAAAGGCGCTTCAGGTCTGGTCTTGATCAGAATCGCCGTGACTTCTTTCATCGCGTCCGGAGTCTCATGATGATGGTGATGCGCATGGTTGTGTGCTGCACCCGCTTCTTCAGTTTCGGCTTTCCTGAATGCTTCGATCTGCGTCATGGCGGCGGCCAGTCGTTCCGGATCGGCTGCATAGAAATCCCGCAGACGTTTTTCCACTTCCGCGACGGGCTTGCTGTGCCCTGCGATGGCATAGAAGCCCTCCAGATTCAGGAACACGGTGCGGTCGTTTGCCGTGCCTGTCGGAGCCAAGACGGCCACAACGACAAATTTCTCGTCATGCACATGACCGCTCTCCGCGCCACCGTGGACAATCGTAAAACTGGAACCGATGTCCCAGCCGTTCTTCCGTGCCACTTCGTAGCCAATGATCGTATCGAGCAGACCGTTGACACGCGTACCGCGAATCTTGAACGCACGTCCCGGCATGTAGTCATTTTCGAAATACTCCGGCGTTGTGCCGATGATCGGAAACGAACCTTCCTGGGTCACATCACCAAAAGCCAGCGGGACCGCTGAGATCACGCGGCGATCATTCTTCATCTGCTCCAAATACAAGTATGGCAGGTTTTCGATCGGCGGCTGCATCCGATAGACGGCGCTCAAAACCAGTTGCAGGTCGCTTCCCTTTGGTCCGACAATCAAATCGTACGCGATACTCCGCTGAGTAAACGCGCTATCGACCGCTCCGAACATTACCAGCACCAGCACCATCAACATCACACCCAGCGCGATGCTGAAGGCCGTGAGACACGAAGCAAGACGACGCTGTTTCAGACTTTTCCACGCAATACTGATGAGGTTCATACGGACTGCTCCTGAAGACAAAGTTCAGGACGATTGAAGTCCTTTAGGTTTTCGACTCGTGCAAACGTTCCGGCCACATCGGACGAATGTGTGACCATCAGCAGTGTCACGTTGTGGTCGCGACAGGTATCTCGAATCAGATCCAGAATTAACTGCTGATTGGCCAGATCGACGTTCGCGGTCGGTTCATCAGCCAGCAACAGGACCGGCTTGTTGGCAAGCGATCGTGCGACCGCGACGCGCTGCTGTTCGCCGACGGATAGTTTCTGAGGCGAATGATGGAGTCGGTGTCCGAGGCCGACGCGTTCGAGCAGTTGTTTCGCGAACGCTCTATCAACGCCGCGTCCCGAAAATGACATTCCCAGCAGCACGTTTTCCAAAGCGGAAAATGCGGGCAACAGATTGAATGTTTGAAACACGATACCAATCTTTGCAGCACGGAATCGATCCCGCACGACCTCTTGTTTGGCAGCGATGTCACTGCCGTCCACCACGACTCGACCGGAATCCGGTGTCAGGATTCCGGAAATGATGTTGAGCAACGTCGTCTTGCCGCCGCCGCTGGCACCGATCAGGGCAACCTGTTCTCCCTGATTCATGGCAAAGCGTTGAATCCCGAGCACAGGAATCCGGTTTCCTCCGGGTTCGCGATAAGATTTTCGAATTCGTTCCAGCAGAAGTGACATGCAGCCTTCCCGGGCTATGAGTTGCAGCTTGAAAAACACGCGTGTATCGAACTCTACGCCAAACCCGTCAAAAATTTGAATTGCAATTTGGGTGTTCCGGTCGAAATGCCACTCTTGGAGTGCAAGTCCTGTTGAAGCAAAGGCTTCCGAGCATTCCGCTTCGCTTCACGCGACAGAGGAAACAGCCCGTCGATGATGAACGACGCAGCCTAGAACGCACCCGGAAGCGTCCGGGTTTCGCTGGATTGAGCAGGGACAGCGGAAATTGAAGTGCCAGACCCCTGACATCGATTTCATCGTCCTGCTACAGTTTGTCGCCTCATTGTCGTCACGATTCCTGATTGTAGTTTGTTCGACTTCCATGTACCTCATTCGACTTGCAGACCGCATTGCAAAAGGGTTAAAGCAGATTTCCCCTGAACGCATTGCGCGGCATCGTGCGTTCTTATTGTCGCAGCAGACGGACAGTGGCGGTTTCAAAGGTCGTGAAGGCGACGCAGACCTTTATTATACCGGCTTTGCCATACGAGCCCTGGCTGTGAGCGGCGGGATGGAGCTGGAGTGCAGTCGCAGGGTGACGGCGTATTTGCGCACGATCGATCCGTTGAAGCTGGGTGTGATTGATTTGCTGAGTTGGCTCTACAGCGCCTTGGTGGTTCAGACATCGGACGGAACCGATCTGCTTAATGAGCTTCCGCACGACTTTGTCCCGTGCGTGATTTCATCGATCGAAAATACCCGCACGGCGGATGGTGGATATGCGAAGTCAAAAGAAGGCGCCTTGGGAAGCACATATCAGTCTTTCCTTGTGGCACTCACGTACGAATTGCTGGGACAAAAAATGCCGCGGCGAAATGCGATGGTGCAGTTTCTGTTTGATCGTCAGCGTGACGATGGTGGCTTTGTCGAAATCGCGCCGATGAAACGCAGCGGGACGAATCCCACCGCCGCCGCCGTGGCGCTTTTACGACAGTTGAACGCGCTGGAATCGGACATTGCGGATGACGTGCTGGGATTTCTGACGGACGTTGTGAGTACCGAAGGTGGCTTTCAGGCGAACACACGGATTCCGTTTGCGGATGGTCTGTCCACGTTCACGGGATTACTCACGGCACAAGAGCTTGGGCGTCACGATCTGACGCCGCCGGACAAAATTCTGGACTGGGTGAAAAATTCTTTGGAGATGCCAACCGGAGGATTTCGCGGCGCGAGCTGGGATCAACAGGCCGACGTTGAATACTCATTCTACGGTCTCGGGGTTCTTGGTCTGCTTTTTGCATCGCGGTGATACCATGAGTTTCGTCGTACATCGTTGGAAGGTCTGTCGCCAAGGAGGGCGGTGGGTTCATTTCACATTGGGGAATCATCCGCATCGAGTGCCTGAGCGCTTCGATTCCTGCGTCTCAACTCCATCCTTAACGTCGCAAAGGAGGCAAAAAACCACAAAAAACGGCCTGAATCTGTTATGTCGTTGCATTGCGAAGATTTATTTGGCACGCTGTTTCGGGGTGGCGTGAGCCACACCAGGGGTTCCCGGTCCGAAGTTTTATTTCCAGGACCGACGACGTCAGATGGCACCGAAAATTTTCGTTCGAAACGTTCCGGCGGGCTGACTTCGAGGTGATGGGCGGCACACGGCGTGAAAGAAATCCGATAAACACCCTTCGACTTCTGTTTAAAATTGAAAACCAGAGAATTCAGATTCTGACCTGGAAACAGGGCAAACATATGGGTGAAGGCGTTGACGTAAACGGGGTATAAAGCGAATAATCCGTTGCTGTCAGCAGTTTAAGGGCTTTTGGGAAGGTTTGGCGTTCGTTAACTGATTGGACTAGGATGGTTGAATCTCAGTAACGTGTTCTGAACCTTATTTTTTTGTTGACTGGTTCGATTGATTTTTCAGATTCGTGGGTATGCTGGGTGGTTCAGAAGAACATGCAGTGAACCGAGAGAATCGGATCGAGCTGCTTTCAGGTCGCGTCACCGAAGGGCTGACGCGAGGTTAGGGTTATGTCAGCGGTTTGCTGGCGCGAAATTTGGAACGTGTCAGCGGTGTGCTGATGCGACCGTGTGTCTCACCACGGAGGCACGGACACTCGAAATGGCAATCGGGGCGAATGTCGCTCCGCCGTCTTGAACAGCATTGTGTGAACGCTGTTTTTGACAGGAACTCTCAGAAGGGGAATCGCGTGTATCGTCTGGACTTGGGATTGAAGGCGATCATCGAGGCAGGGAAGAAGCGAGGGTTTGTCACGGTACAGCAGGCGCATGCCTGGTTACCGGATGAGGGAGGCGACCCGATCATGGTCGATAACCTCATCACGGCCCTAGATGAGTTCGGGCTGGGGTTCATTGAGGACCCCGATATTTCGCTTGAGCCGGAACCGGTGGGCGAAGAAGTGAAACAGGCTCAGGCTGAGAAGGCGGCTCGCGCATTGCTGGGGCCGGAGACATCGGCATTATCATCTCGTGACCCGATCCGCATGTATCTGAGTCAGATGGGTAACATCCCTCTGCTGACACGTGATCGGGAAATTTTTCTTGCCAAACAGATTGAGATCACTCGCAAACGTATGCGTCGCCAAATGCTTGAGTGTGATTTTGCGCTCAACATCGCGGTCGAAACGATCGAAAAAGTCCGACGCGGTGAACTGCCGTTCGAACGTACTCTGCGAACTTCCGAAACCGAAGAAGTCCGCAAGGAACAGATCGAAGGCCGCATGGAGATCAACCTGCGGACACTTCGTCATCTGATGGAGGTGAACAAGGATGAATTCTTCACGTGGCGAGCGTTGCCTGAAAGCTCGAAAGAAAAAGCGACGCTGTCCGAATCGCTTCGGATTCGTCGTCGCAAGATGTGCAGCCTGTGTGAAGAGTTGAGCGTTCGTACGCATCGATTGCAGCCAGTATTGAAACGCATGCTGCAGATTGGTGAACGTATCGAACAGTTGCAGGACGAAATTTCCTGCTTGCGCGGGATGAAAACGGCAGATTCCGAACGCATGGCTCTGGAACGTGAACTCGAAGAGTACGTGCAGATGCTGATGGAAACTCCGGATCATTTTCTGCGTCGCTGCCGTGAACTCAAGAAGCGACTGGATGGCTGGACAGATGCCAAACAGAAACTTTCCGGCGGTAACCTGCGTCTGGTAGTTTCGATCGCTAAGAAGTATCGTAATCGCGGGTTAAGCTTCCTAGACCTTATCCAGGAAGGCAATGCGGGCCTGATGCGTGGTGTCGAAAAATATGAATACCGTCGCGGCTATAAGTTCTCAACTTATGCCACATGGTGGATTCGTCAGGCAATCACCCGAGCGGTCGCGGATCATGCGCGTACGATTCGTATCCCGGTGCATATGTTCCAAAGCATTTCGATGCTCAAGGCCAAGGCCGAAGAAATTCGCCAGAACACTGGTCGCGAGCCCAGCAACGAAGAGCTGGCTGAAGCGGTTGGGATGAGTATCGAAGAGACCGAACGCATCATGAAGACATGGAAGCATCCAATCAGTCTGGATACTCCCGTGGGTGAAAGCGAAGACAGCAGCTTTGGTGAATTTCTTGAAGACAGCCACGAAAGCAGCCCTGCAGAATCTGCTGCCAAGCAAATGCTGCGTGACAAGATCGATCATGTTCTCAAGAGTCTGACGTATCGTGAACGCGAGATTATCAAACTGCGATACGGTCTGGGAGACGGTTACAGCTACACGCTGGAAGAGACCGGTCGTATCTTCAAGGTGACGAGAGAACGTATTCGACAGATCGAAAGCAAGGCGCTAAAGAAACTTCAGCACCATACGCGAGCCATCCATCTGAAGGGCTTCGTCGATATGGCCGATGAAGATATGCCGCTGCCGATTATAGAAGACGTCGTTGAAGAGGATTCCGTTCTGGAAGACGTCGGGGCGGCGTAAAGTCGCATTAGTCGTTGAACGCGTTAGAAATGCAAAAGCCCGGATGCTGAAAAACATCCGGGCTTTTTTTATGGAGCACCATTCACGCTGTGATCAGCATTTTATCGGACCGATGGAACCCACAGGTCTCATGCACTCTCATCTGCAGCGTGGAAATGTCTAAGCCTTTTTGACACTCGCCGGTATAGCGGGCTTCTTTGCGTCTTTTTTGACCTTCTTGTTCTTCTTGTCATTTTTCTGACGGTTGTCGCCTTTACCCATGACTGTCACTTCTTCTGAAAAGACCGAGCGTGCCGTTTGAACAGCACGCGGATTTGTCGTCTGGAGGCAGACGTCTGCTCTCCATGTAGGGGAGAATATACCACAAAGCCCCGACACCGCGACAGGTCAGGCGGAGTTTTTGATTGGCGCAGAATCGATCACAAGGCTTGGCACTGTGAAAAAAATCACTGACCGTAGCATCCTCTGCCTTTCGAAGGGCAGGGTGAACTAGGTTCCTGATTTTGTCATCCGCCAGCGGCGATCAGATCATCATTGTCCGGAATTCCGATGTACGGCAGATGACGGAACTCGTCGTTGTAGTCCATTCCGTAACCGACAACGAACTCATCAGGAATGCTGAAGCCGAAGTAGTCCGGCGTCAGATCAACCGTTGTGCGATCACTTTTCCAAAGTAACACCGCAGACTTCACGGAATTCGGTTCAAATCCTTTCACAGCTTCATACAAACTGACCATCGTGTGACCAGTGTCGAAAATATCATCCAAAATCACGACATCCCGGCCCTTCAAATCGGGGACGAGACTGCTGTTAACAGACAGCGAACCTGGAGACGTGCGGGTTCCTCCGTAACTGGAGGCGGAAATTAACGCGACACGGAGCGGAACGCTGGTTGCTCGAATCAGATCCGCGAGCAGAACCACGCTCCCCGTGAGGACTCCCAGAATTGTCAATGGGCGTCCAGAGTATTCGGAGCTTAGCTGCGTGCCCAGTTCCCGGACGCGATCGCGAATTTTACCTTCACTAATGAGGACTCTCATGGAACGATTGCCGATGGACGTGTGAAGTTCAGAGTCAGACTATGTATACCGAACCGCACGATGTTGCGGTTCGAAGTATTCCGGCAGCAGGCTATCGACCTGCAGCAGTCCCTTCCGTGTCAGTTTCAGCTCATCACTTTCGACGGTCAGATATCCGGCGGTCTGCTGGTTGCGAAGCGGCGTGGCAAATTCGTCCTGAACGCAGACGTTGTATTTCTGGTTGATGCGCCCCAGATCGACATGGCCTTCCTTCATCAACAGCACCAGTTCACGAATCAGCATCTGATGGGCTGTTGGCTTCAATGCTCGATTGATTGGCAACTCGCCGCGATTGACCGTTTCCATGTAATCTTCGATACCATCGAGATTCTGATAGTGAACACCCTGAAAATGTCCGAAGCTGGAGACGCCAGTGGCAATCAAATCACTGCCTCGGAATAAATGATCGCGATAAACAAAATGATCGCTGGCAGGATTCTTAATCATCTCATTGCCGCTTGATACGTGATAACCGGCTGCGAGCAGTCGATCCATCGCTTCACTCACCCAACGACGTTTCGTCGGCCAGTCAGCAACCGGCGACGCGATTCCCGTTTCACGCATTTCCTTTGAGATTACGGTATTGAACGGAAGTTCCATTTGATACATCGTGATATTGTCCGGCTGCATTTCAGCGGCCTTTTCAACGCAGCGATGCCAGTTTTTATCTGTCTCCCCGATCATGCCGGCGATGAGGTCTATGTTGACCTGCGGAAACCCAACCTGCTGAATCCATTCCCAGGCTCGCATGATTTCCGGCGACAGGTGGGCGCGGCCATTTTCCTCCAGAATGCGATCATCGAAGTTTTCGACACCCAGCGAAATCCGGGTGATGCCCATGTCACGCAGTGTTTCAAGTTTCTCCAGATTCAGTGTGCCCGGCTCGCATTCGAATGTGACTTCTTCGGCACGGTCCCACGAAATAAATTCACTCATTCTGTCGCGGAGCGATCTCAGTTGTCGTGAGCTCAGGTAGCTGGGTGTGCCTCCACCGAAGTAGACAAACTTCAGCTCGCGGTTTCCGATCGCGGGCCGCTGACTGATGAGTTCAATCTCTCGCATCAGCGCCTGAACATAATTTTCAATTGCCTGGGCGTTTTGGTTGGTATACACCCGAAAGTAGCAAAATTTGCAACGTTTGCGGCAAAACGGGATGTGAATATACAACCCCAAGGGAGTGTTGGCCGTTTGTTGCGGATCAGAATCCAGCGCTTCGATCGCGACGGGGACAAGTTCCGACCTCCACTGCGAAAATGGTGGATAGTTGGAGATGAAATAACTGCCAACTTCAGTGGTCGTGGCTGTTTCAGTTGTCGTCATAAGTTTTTCACCAAACATCGGGAAGTCCCGACGGGAAACGTCTGAAAAGGCACAAGGCCAGATGCATCAGAGTTCACTGTATAAGGAAAGACGTCGGATTCCAATGGGATCGACGAATTGTGCGACGTCGTGATTCCCACGAGCGATTCCGGTAGGGTAAACTTTGCGGGCCGTCCGGAATAGTCGGCCTAGGTTGGCTTTTTCGTTTAACGGCGAGCCGCTGGCGCAGGCGAAACTCGGCAACGACGCCTGCGGCTTGCCGTTAAACGATTAAAACGACATTCCCCATGCTTCATCATTCCTTGAAGGAGTTCGTGATGATCAAGGCGTTCCTGAAAAATTATCTCCCGCGCCACCGAAACCGCGTGAATCAGGCACTGCATTTGATTGGAGTCCCGCTGACTTTTGTGGGAACACCGTGGACGATTCTGGCAGGAATGGCTCCGTGGTGGCCATGTGTCTGCTTTGTCGGAGGCTACCTTTTGCAATTTGCCGGTCATGCCGTTGAGGGAAATGATGCCGGTGAGGTTGTCTTTCTGAAGAAGAAGCTGGGAATGGCTTATACCGAGTATGGTCCTAGTGTTGCACACTCAAGCAGTGCCGAAAACAACGACGATACCTTTTCTGGTTGATTTATCACATTGGCGGAATCCGCGGATCGCAGGACTTCGCCCGTTCCGCTGTGAAGTACGGGGCAAGGATGTTCCTGCTTCACAGACGGCATAACCGTTTCCCGGACTGCATTTCATGCTGTTCGGGCGAGGGACGAAATGTGACAATTCGTCGGGACAGGGACGTCACAATGACATCATTCGCATTCGGCCACATAGCGATTCGAATTCGGCAATTGATCGCGGACCTTTCGCGACCACTGCGCCGGATGGTCGCCCAACGTCAGACACAGAAAGCACTGTGCCCGCGCGGAGTGACAAACCTCGGGACTCGGCTTCCGAAACTGATGCTGGTCGGAGTACTCTCGTCGTCGATGATGCTGTCCGGCTGTTCGATGTCGCGCAAGAAGCGCCCGAGCGAACTGCACTATGCAGACGGTGAAAAGGCGATCACGTCGTATCGCGGCTACAACACAGCGATTGAACACCCGGCAATTGAAAACGTCACGGCCCGCGCGGTTCAACTCAGCGGAGAGCCACGCAATCTGGCGCGGAATGTCGATGACGAAGTCCGGGACGTCACGCTGCATGAGTTGATACTGACCGCGTTGTCGCAGAATGAAATCATTGAAACCAGCGCGTTGGGAGGAATCGGCTCCAAGGCTGTGTTGACGAATCCAGGTGGCGTCGCGTCAGTCTATGATTCAGCCATTCAGGAAACAGGCATTTTGTTCGGTCGCCGCGGGATGGATGCCGCACTTTCGGACTTTGATGCTCGCCTAGCATCCAGTCTGATACTTTCAGGTCAGGACAATCGACTGAACACGACCGGCTTGCCGGTTTCGAGTAATGACGGCGGAGCCTTTAATACATCTCTGAGCAAAGCGCTGGCGACCGGTGCCAATGTTTCGCTGATCAGCAACTGGTCGGACACGTGGACCAACAATCCGTTAAACAACTATCCGTCAGTCTACCAGGGAGTACTCGGCGCCCAGATCAATCAGCCTCTGCTTGCGGGCAGCGGTGTGGAATACACACGCACCGCCGGACCGACGAATCCGGCATTCGGACCGATCACAGGGGTCAGCCAGGGCATTACAATTGCGCGCATCAATCAGGACATTTCACTTGCCGATTTTGAAGTCGCCGTGCAGACGGCGTTGAGTGACATTGAGAATGCCTACTGGGATCTTTATCTCGCCTATCGCCAGTTCGACACCAGCGTGACGGCCCATAAAAGCGCTGCCGAGACGTTGCGGGTTTTGGCTGTCGCACACGAACTGGGAAGCGGGGATTTTACCGCCGAAGCACAAACGCGGGATCGATTCTTCGAAACCAAAGCCAGCGTCGAACTCGCACTGAATGAATTGTACCAGACAGAATCTGAACTGCGACGACTGGTCGGGCTGCCCATGAATGACGGCACCGTCCTCCGACCGGCGGAAGAACCGATCGTGGCAGAATTGCGCCCCGACTGGCAGGCGAGTCTGGTGGATGGTTTGACGTATCGCGTCGAACTGCGACGTCAGAAGTGGCAGATCAAGAGCTTGCAACTACAACTCAATGCGGCGAGAAATCTGGTACGTCCAAGTCTGAATGCCGTGGCTGGGTACAACGTACTGGGTTTTGGTGATAAGCTTGCGAGTCAGGGTACCAGTAATCCGACAAACAGTGCATTTGGATCCATGTCGCGCGACGACTTGAATGCGTGGAACGTCGGGATGCAATTCAACATGCCGATTGGTCTGCGTCAGGCGCGCAGCCAAGCTCGCAACTACGAGCTGCAGCTTGCCAAAGCCAATGCTGTCCTTGCGGCGCAGGAACGCAGTATTGCCCACGATATTACCAATGCTATTCAGGATGTCACGGCAAACTACGCGGCGGCTCAGTCAAATTTCCACCGGGTGAAAGCGGCGAACGAAAGAGTGAGACTTTTCGAAGCAGAAACAGATGTTGGCAAGGCGCTCGTGGATCTTAAACTGCGGGCCGAGGCGAGCCTCGCGACTGCCGAAGGATCCTACTATCAGCAGCTGGTGGCCTACACCAAAGCCATTACAAGTCTGAATCTGGCGACCGGCCGACTCCTGGAATTCAACAACATCTATCTGCAGGAAGGCAAATGGTGCCCCGAAGCGTACGACGACGCCTTGCTGCGAGCGCAGGAGAGGACTCACGCTTCGGACAATCCGAATCTCGAAACACATCCACGTGAATTCGCATCCGGTAGTCCGGTCGGTCACGTCGAACTGCAGACACCGGAGTTTGATGTACCTGCACGACCGGAAGCCGCCGATCCTGTCGAATAATGAATGTCGATCGAATATCCGATCCCACCCTGCAGCCTTTTTCCTTATTCGAGGCCAGCACATCAATGTCCAGCAATAGCGTCAATCGTCAATTCATTTTGAATTCTCGACCGGTCGGTGCTCCGACTGCCGAAAACTTTCGACTGGAACGAAGCAATGTGCCAGTGCCATCGAAAGGCGAGGTACTCCTGCGGACGCTGTATCTTTCACTCGATCCTTATATGCGAGGCCGCATGAGCGATGCACCCTCGTATGTCGCTCCTATCGTGGTAGGTGAAGTGATGCAGGGTGGTACAGTGTCACGCGTGGAGTCATCACAACATCCGGACTACCGGGGGGGCGATTTGGTGCTTGGCTTCGGCGGCTGGCAGGACTATTCGATTTCCGACGGTAAAGGCCTGACCAAACTGGATGCTCAGATACGCAAACCTTCGCTTGCGCTTGGTGTACTTGGCATGCCGGGTTTTACGGGCTACATGGGATTGCTGGACATCGGACAGCCGAAAGCGGGTGAAACCTTGGTCGTAGCCGCCGCAAGTGGAGCCGTAGGTTCGGTTGTGGGCCAGATTGGAAAGATTATGGGCTGCCGTGTCGTTGGTGTTGCCGGGGGAGCCGAAAAATGTCGCTTTGTTGTCGATGAACTGGGCTTCGATGCATGTGTTGATCGACACAGCGCAGACTTTGCAAATCAGTTAAAGGAGAATTGCCCGAATGGGATCGATGTGTATTTCGAAAACGTCGGTGGCGCAGTCTTTGATGCGGTCCTGCCCTTGCTCAACGTGAGCGCCCGCGTGCCGCTGTGTGGTCTGATCTCGCACTACAACGATACGGCTTTACCGTCAGGCCCGGATCGCCTGGGAGTGCTGACACGCAAAATACTGACCAAACGTCTCAAGGTGCAGGGCTTCATCATCTTTGCCGACTACGGTGGTCGATTTGGCGAGTTCTATCGTCAAATGAGCGAATGGGTGTCATCCGGCCAAATCAAATCTCGTGAAGACATCGTCGATGGTCTGGAAAATGCGCCATCAGCTTTCATTGGCCTGCTCAATGGGGAAAATTTCGGCAAGCTGTTGATTCGTGTTGCGAACGACTCGTGACCAGCGATATGAAGTGAACGCCGGATTTCGGTCGTTGAACATTACGATCTCTACGGCAATCGGCGTGGGCGAATTGGCGCGCCAGTCGGACGAGTGGTCTTTCGTAAAGAAGCACTGGTCGAAGATTGTGGTCTGCCGGAACTGCAACATCCCCGCCCGATACGGCACGGGTTATCTGGGCGATATTGGCGTTCCTCCGGTCGCCGGCCCCATGGACTTCAACGCGTGGTTTGAGGCATATCTGGGCGGCCAATGGTACGCCTTCGATGCCCGTAACAACATGCCTCGCATCGGACGTGTGCTCATGGCACGCGGTCGCGACGCAGCTGATGTGGCGGTCACCACTACATTCGGAGAGAATCAGGTTCAGGTTTTCAAAGTGTGGACCGAAGAAGTTCGCGCTTAGGCCAACATGGTTTATTCGACCTTATTCTTACTCCGGCTCAATCACGACCAGCAAATCACCCGTCTCGACTTGGCGGCCGGGTTGGACGAGGACGCCGCGAATTTTTCCGTCGAGATCAGCCGTGATCGTGGTTTCCATTTTCATGGCTTCCAGCGTCAGCAATTTCTGACCTTTCTTAATGCGATCGCCCACCTTCGCCGTCACGGTCACGACCATGCCGGGCATCGTGGACCCGATCTGGCCAGAAATCGCCGGGTCGGCTTTGAGGCTGGCTTCACCCGTCGCCTCGATTGACTGGTCAACCACTGTGATCTCTCGCGGCTGGCCATTGAGTTCAAAGAAGACAGTCCGAGTTCCGTCGGCGTGAGGCGTACTCACCGACACAAAGCGGATGATGAGCGTCTTGCCGGATTCAATGTCGATCGAGATTTCTTCACCTGGCTCAAGACCAAAGAAGAAATTCGGTGTGGGCAGAATGCTGACATCCGAATACTGCACCTGATGCATGGCAAATTCTTCGTAGACACGTCCGTACAGCAGCCATGAGATTACGTCGCGGCCCGACGGTTCGCCCTCCACCATTTCGGCCACCGACTTCTTTGCCGCAGCCATGTCAGCTGGTGGCAGAGTTTCACCCGGACGTCCGACGAATTCTTCCTTGCCCAGCAATACGCGATTCTTCACGGCATCGGGGAAACCACCCGGTGGCTGCCCCATCCCGCCGCTGATCAGATCGATCACACTGCCCGGGAAGGCAATGTCGCGATCCGGGTTCAGTACGTCTTCGCATGTGAGATTATTCGCCAGCATGAACAGCGCCATGTCGCCGACAGATTTGCTGGTCGGGGTCACCTTGACGATGTCGCCAAATAGCTGATTCACTTCCGCGTAAATCCGGCACGCTTCCGGCCAGCGATCTGCTAACCCTAGGGCTCGGGCTTGTTCGAACAGATTCGTGTATTGCCCGCCTGGCATTTCATGACGATACAAGTCGGCCGTTGCCGCCAGCGACACGCTTTCGAACGGTGTATAGAAGTCACGCGCTTCACGCCAGTACTCTGCGATTGAATCGAGCCGATCCGAATCCAATGCCGTGTTGCGATCACTAAATCGCAGCATTTCGACGAGCGTGTTGAGATTGACCTGCGACGTGCCGCCGGACATCGGTGCCATCGCGGCGTCAGCAATGTCCAGTCCGACCTTGCTGCCTTCCAGGATCGAAGCGGCCTGAATGCCAGCTGTGTCGTGCGTGTGGAAATGAATCGGAATACCGATTTCCTGTTTCAGTGCGTGAATCAACTGAGACGCCGCCGCCGGTTTGCACAATCCCGCCATGTCCTTGATCGCAAGGAAATGCGCGCCCATTTTTTCGAGTTGCTTCGCCAGATTCACGTAATACTTCAGGTCATATTTTGTACGCTTCGGATTCGTGATGTCGCCGGTGTAGCAGATCGCCGCTTCACAGATGCCTCCCGTTTCGACGATCGCGTCCATCGCCACCTTCATGTTCGGCAGCCAGTTCAGACAGTCAAAAACGCGGAAGACGTCGATCCCTGCATCAGCCGCTTCCTTCACAAACACCTTAACGATGTTGTCCGGATAATTCGTGTAGCCGACCGCATTGGACGATCGCAACAGCATCTGGAACAGAATGTTGGGCACTTTTTCACGCATCTGCACAAGTCGTTGCCACGGGCATTCCTTCAGAAAACGCATCGACGTATCAAATGTCGCACCGCCCCACATTTCTAGGCTGAACATTTCGGAACAGTAATGGGCGTACGCATCGGAAACTGCCAGCAGATCGAACGTTCTCATACGTGTCGCGAGCAGCGACTGATGGGCATCGCGAAACGTCGTATCGGTGATCAGCAATCGCTTCTGCTGCAGCACCCACTTCGCAAATCCGGTTGCGCCAAGTTCTTTCAGTTTGTCGCGGGTTCCCTTCGGCGGATCTACGCCCTTTGGCACGTCGGGCGATACCGCTGGTTCGCGGCGGAGCGATTTGGGACGACCTTTGACAAGGCTGTTTCCGTTGACGATTGTTTCCGCCAGATACGAGAGCAACTTGGTGGCTCGGTTCTTGCGATGATCGAACTGAAACAACTCCGGCGTTTCATCAATGAAGCGCGTCGTGCAGTCACCGTTGATGAAGGTTGGATGCGCCACCACTTTGCTGAGGAACGGAATATTGGTTTTCACGCCGCGAATACGAAATTCCCGCAGAGTCCGTTCCATGCGATGAACGGCGTCCACAAACCTTCGACCGCGAGTCGTCACTTTGGTCAGAAGCGAATCGTAGAATGGGTTGACGACGGCTCCCGAAAACGCACTGCCAGCGTCGAGCCGGATGCCCATGCCACCGGAAGAACGATAGTGAGTGACGCGGCCATAATCCGGCATGAAGTTGTTCGCCGGATCTTCCGTGGTGACTCGACACTGCACCGAAAACCCATTGACATGGACGTTTTTCTGATCGCCAAGGCCGATGTCGTCGTGCGCCAGTTTCATCCCCTGAGCCACCAAAATCTGCGACTTCACGATGTCAACATTAGTGACCTCTTCGGTCACTGTGTGCTCGACCTGAATTCGAGGGTTCACTTCAATGAAGTAGAACTTCTCGGCATCGACATCCACAAGGAATTCCACCGTGCCCGCACAAGAGTAATTGACAGCTTTGCCGATCTTCAGTGCCGCTGCCAGGATAGCATCTCGCAGTTTCTGTGAAAGATTCGGCGCTGGGGCAATTTCGACGACTTTCTGATGCCGACGCTGGACCGAACAATCACGTTCATAGAGATGCACAAGGTTGCCGTGTTCGTCGCCCAGCAACTGCACTTCGATGTGCTTCGCGCGGCTGATGAATTTCTCGATGAACACATCGGCACAGCCGAATGCCATCTTTGCTTCATTGCGAGCGGATTCAAACGCCTGATCAAAATCGGCGACCGTCCTGACTGCTCGCATCCCCCGGCCACCGCCGCCTTTGGCTGCTTTGATCATCACGGGGAAGCCAATCCCGGTGGCCTTCGAACGGGCTTCGGCGAGCAATTCAATCGATTCATCCGTACCACCCAAGACTGGCACGCCTGCGGAAATGGCAATGCTGCGAGCCGCCGTTTTGTCGCCGAGCGATTCCAGACACGCGACACTTGGCCCCACGAACTTAATCCCGGCCTCGGCACAGGCTCTTGCAAACTCTGGTCGCTCGGACAGGAATCCGTAGCCCGGATGAATTGCATCAACCTCAATCTCTTTCGCCAATGCAATAATTGACGGGATGTCCAGATATGACCGAATCGGCTCGCCCGTCTTGCCGATGCGATACGCTTCGTCCGCCTTAAACCGATGCAGCGCGTAGCGGTCTTCATGCGAATAAATCGCGACCGTCCGAATCCCCATTTCCGACGCACTGCGAAAAACTCGAATGGCGATCTCAGACCGATTGGCAACCAGCAGCTTTTTGAATGTTTGCATAGGGATTTCCGTGGAACAAGTCCCCAGACTGGTCCAGCGATTACAACTGACAGAAAGTTGACGGCACGAAACGCCTCAGGCCCCCTCACCCTGCCCTCTGCCCTTCGCAGGGGAGTGGAAGATGTGGTTGAGTTATTTCTCAAACGATCGTGAACGGTGCGACAACATAACTCAACTGAAGACGACAATCCACCTGCGGGCAGAGTCATCGCAAAATTGACAGAACGGGAACAGCATACGGCCTCTCAGCGACGCAACTTTGTGAGTTTCCTGGAACTCCTGCGTCAATGACTGGACAAGTTGGGCGGCGACTGGAAAATCAGAGGCTCAGACCAGCACCAGAATCTCCACTCAATGAAAGCCTGCGTGATGAACGGTATCGATGTATTGCGATCTTCTCTGAACTCTTCCCGCACGATGATCGAGTGGATCGTTTCGGACTTGTCGGATGCCGATCTGTTGCTGCGTCCCGTGCCTCCTGCGAATCATTTCGCATGGCAGCTGGGACATCTGATTGCCGCTGAGCGCGACATTGTGCTGCAGCAGTTGCCAGCGGCAACGATGCCTGAACTGCCAAAAGGATTTGGGAAACAACACAACAAAGAAGCGGCAACGTCGGACGACCCCGCCGCATTCTGTACACGCGAAGAATACGTAACGCTGCTGGGGAAAATCCGGGAAGCAACACTCGCAGAACTCAGCAAGTTGAAGGACTCCGATCTTGATCGCCCGACGGTCGGCGATCTGAAACAGCACTTTCCGACCCTCGGCACGATCTTCGGAATGTTGTCCAGCCATATCATGATGCACCTTGGCCAGGCTTCCGTGATCCGCAGAAAACTGGATAAGCCTGTGCTGTTCTAAGATTTGTGCTGTGCGGCCATGAATGCAGGATCGGCGGTAAGTGAAAAGTGAAAGTCTCCTGCCTGTCGAAGTGAACTCTACAAGGCTCATCACGCGGAGCGTGATGGCTACATTAGTCCCCTGCGGCCAGCTTCCGCCCCTCCGGCGTTAAGATCTTCCAATGCCCGGGGGGCAAATCGCCCAAGGTCAGTCCGCCTATCCTCGCGCGTAACAGGCGAAGTGTCGGATGACCGATCGACGCAGTCATCCGCCGTACCTGACGATTCTTGCCTTCGACCAACTCCAAAACAATCCAGCAGTCAGGCACATTCTTGCGGAATCGGATAGGTGGATTGCGCGGTGGTACTTGCGGTTGAGGCTCAGGCAGCCACGCGCGGCAGGGCAAAGTCATGCGCCCTTGTACCAGCACCCCGATCGCAAGCTGCTCAAGGTCTTTGGCGTCAGGAATACGCTCGACCTGCACCCAGTACTCTCGCTCGTGTGCGTGACGCGGTTCGAGAAGCCTCGCGTTCCACTCCCGTTCATCGCTCAGAAGCAACAGTCCTTCGGAGTCGGCATCGAGGCGACCGATCGGGTACACATTCTTCGGAAATCCGAACTCCGCGAGCGGCCGATTTGGCGAGCCGTCCGGTGTGAACTGCGAAAGCACGCCGTAAGGTTTGTGAAATGCAATCAACATACTTGGCGCGGGCTTAGCTCCCAACCCAACTGTGTAGTTGTATAAGGCCCGCAGGGCAGGCACATCCACTGCCGGTGGCGTGAGCCGCCGGAAACAAATATTCGTACGAATTCAGGCCTGAAAGGCCGACACAACAAATCTGTTGACGAGGCGTCCTGTATTCCTTTGTGCTGGCCTTTCATGCCTCGATCTGTCCCATTGCATCAAACGGGGCCTGACGACCCCGGCAGAGAATTTGTCGGCCCTCCGGGCCTGAATCACAATCAGTACTTTGGCATCGATTGACGAATCAAATGATCACGGGGCTGACGGAAACCATGCCATGCAAATTGAACCGGACAAATCATGCCAGCACGACCGTTAGAAAGCAACTTGCCGGGATGGCGTCTTTTGCTTAAGCCCCAGCGAACAAATTGGTTGGCCCCATTGACTTAGAGACTTGGCGAGAGGCATACCTCAGCTTGCCGGTGCAAAAACCACGCACCAGAGGGCTCACGCCGCTCCACTCGCTGAGACCGATGCGAAGTCGAACGGCATCACGCCGGATGCGAAAGAGTTTTCATTCACTACCTGTTTCGGTAGAAATCGACTGTCCGTCGTACGCCCTCTTCCAGCGTCGTCGTTTTCCAGTCGGGGAAAAGCTCCGAAATGTAGTGAGGCTTTGGAGGAATGTTGGACGGAATCGCGGGGCCATCAATTTTGAGTCTCAGCCCCGCACCCGGTACGACACGGTCAATCACGTTGACGAACTCTTCAGTCGTTGCAAGCTGGCTCGGCAGATCGACAACAACGGAGCCACGAGGCGTCTCCAGCGCCGATTGGACGAACGCGCGAGCCACATCTTCGACATAATCGTAGCCGACCCGACCAGTGTAGTTGATCGAGTACGGCTCACCCAGCGCCGCCGCTCGACAAGCCTGCGATGGACCAGCGGTCAGTCCCACGGTTCGCTCCGGCCCGTAAGCGACATGGGGCCGAATACCAACTGACGCGATGCTGAAGTGCCGCCAATACTGTTCGGCGATCGAATCCACCGCCATCTTGAACGCACCGTAAAAGGAAGGCGGCCGGTTGTCGGCTGCCGTCAGTCCCAGTGAGCGATCATCAGCCTCGGGACCGTACACCGCGTAGGAACTTGCGTATGAAATTCCCTTGATCTGCCCGGCACACGCCCGAGCTAGTTCAAACAAGGCGACACTTCCCAGCACGTTGACTTCGCATCCGGCAAATGGATCCTGCTGACAGTTCGGAGTCAGCAGCGCCGCAAGATGAATGATGTGCGAGACGTGATGCTTGTCGGCCGTCCGCTGCAGCAAACCGCGATCCAGCAAACTCCCCGCGACAAACGCAACCTTCGCCGTGTCGCCCCCAAGGATGCTCTGCCAGCGTTCATCATTCTTTTGAACGTCGAACACCACCGGTCTCAATCCACGCGACAGCAACTCACGCAGCACCCATGTGCCAATAAAACCGCCGCCACCAGTGACAAGAACTGAATCGCTCATTTTTTTTCCAGTGCACCATGATCAGTGTTGAACAACTTTACGCAGCACGAGAAACCCGGCGACGCCGATGATCATGTTTGGAACCCACATGGCCCACCATGGAGTGAGGGCTCCCGTCTTGCAGAGATTAATCATCAGAAACATTACGGGGTAGTAAACAATCAGGATCGGGAGAAAGCAGATGATAAAGCTGGTGATAAACTGGCGTCTTGCCTGCAGCATTGCAAATGGGCCGCCCAGAACTGCAAAGAACCAGCAACTGGCAGACATCGAGAATCGATTGTGGATTTCAGATCGGTACTTCCGTTCGTCGGTCAATGCACGTTTACTTTGTTTGTCCAGCGTTGAGATTTCCTGATTGGCGAACTGTTCAAAATCTCCGGTGAACAGCACCATCGTGGCCTCGATATTCTTTTCTGCGGCCAGCCGTTTCTGATCCATCTCCGCCTGTTCGATTTCGCGCAGCAGCGTGTCCATGGTCAGATTCCGGCACGCAACTTTCCCCAACTCCATTTCTAGGGGAAATCTCAATTCAGAATGTTTCATTTCACCGGAAAAATCATTGCCTGCTCCACCGCCACTGACGTTCTTTACATCGATGAGGACCTGTTTTTCTTTCAGGTCAAAGCGGATTCTGGCGGCTTCTGCGCGGATGGTGAATTGTTGATGATTGCGACGATAGCGGATCGTAGCGTCCAAGAGAGTGCGATTCTTCACGTCACGAACGGTGATTGTGTATCCTTCATTCGGGTTGCTGAAATAATGTTGTGTCGCCAGCACGTCGAAAAAAATCTCCTCAAGAGCCTGAGTCACGATTCGTTCGATGTTTGACACCCCCCACGGAATGGCGTAGTTCAGCAGTCCGAATGACCCGACGGCAAGTATCGCTCCCAAAAGAAACGCAGGCATCAGCAACTGCAGCGCACTGATCCCGGCCGATTTTGCGGCGATGACTTCTAGGTCACCGGAAATCCGTCCGTAAACCACACACACGCTCAGCAACAACGTCGCCGGAATTGTGAATGGCAGCATGCTGGGAACCACAAAGGGCATGATCTGCAAAATCCGCACTGGCCCCAGTCCGCGTTCGGTCGCTTCACGAAACAAGCCGACGAACACCAGCATCACGGTGAGTATCACCACCAGCACCAAAAACACGCGCACCAGTTCGCCCAGAATATAGCGCTGCAACAGCTTCATTGCCGGACCTCCGTGCGTCCAGCCCGGCGCGCGTCCGGTGACACTAAGTGGAGCCATATTTTACAAACCAATGAAGACATGCTGGTACCCAGAAGTGAACTTTGAAGGCATCACCAAGTAGGGTATTCCACCGCCTGATTTGCAGCAATGGCAGTCGCTTTCAGCAGAATAGCAAGGAACGATCAATCTTGGCGCGGGCTTCGCCCGCAACACAATGAGTCATTGAGTTAGGCCCGGAGGGCAGGCACATCCTTCGCCAGTGGCGTGAGCCCAATGGCACTTGGTATACATCCGGAGGCCGTCGAGTGTCGCCTTTTGCTCTGCAAAAGCGGCGTTTCTTTCGCGGAGCGAAACACGACGAACCTAAACCAAGTCAAAACTGACGCTTCAGGTTACTATCAGCGGTGACCGCGTAAAGTAAGAAGTTCCCTGACTCTAACGGATTCTATGTGCGAAGGTTTTATTCAGGAATTTAGAACACTAATCTGCGCTGATCTTCACTAATCCGGATTAGCGAAGATTAGTGCAGATTAGTGTTCCACATCTTTTTTCCACGCAAATTGGTTGGGCGAAAGCA
>CANJQC010000070.1 GCA_947476295.1 Planctomycetaceae bacterium
ATTATGAGTCGATCGGTGTTCGGTCGTTATCTTTACGCGATCGGCGGGAACGCGCAGGCATCGCGGCTGTCCGGGATTCCGGTGAAGCAGACGAAAATGATGGTCTACGTGATCAGCGGAGCTCTCGCCGGACTTGGCGGCATCATGGTTTCGTCACGCCTCAACGCCGGTGACCCGAAATACGGCACGATGTACGAACTCGAAGTCATCGCGGCGGTGGTCGTCGGCGGCACGTCCCTGATGGGCGGCGAAGGCCGCATGTATGGAACCCTGATCGGTGCCTTCATCATCGCCGTGATTCGCAATGGAATGAATTTGATGGGAGTGAACTCAGACAGCCAGGAAATGGTATTGGGGGCCGTGCTTTTGCTGGCCGTGCTGCTTGATCGCATGAAGCGGATCAGGATGGCAACTTCGTAGATCGTCGGTATCATTGATAACTTTTACAACACATCTTTATCTACTTTAAGCTAGGCAACATGCAGACTATTGAAACTGAAGTCTTATTCCGTCCCGATTCTGCGGCCCTGCGATTTCTTCCGGAAGGTCCATACACACTGCCCGATGGTCGCATGAGCTGGGTCGGCATTCAGCATGGAGGCGATTCGACAACCGGCTCGATCAATGTCCTGAATCTATCAGCCGGGACGAATGAATCCTTCTCGCTGCCTGGTCGACCGGGGTTTGCGTTTCCGACGGATCAGCCAGGCGTCTTTGTCACTGGCCTGGAACGCAGTGTGGGGCTGTTCGATACGCGATCGGCAAGATGGAACCCCTTTGTCGTCGACGTGGATTCGACGGTTTCAAACACGATTATTAACGACGCGGTTGTGTTCGACGGCAACTTGATTTTCGGATGCAAGGAGCTGGAGTTCAAAACAAAGAAAGCTGGGCTTTATCTTTGGCGACGGCGTGATCAGGCTCTGATTCAACTGAGAAACGATCAGATTTGCTCGAACGGAAAAGCTGTCGTGCAAGACAAGGACGGTTCGCTAACGTTGTTCGATATTGATTCGCCTTCCAAACAAATCATACGCTGCAGATTGGATATCGAAGCGGGCACCGTGAGCGATATTTCCGTCGTGGTCGATCTGACATCGGAAGACGTTTTCCCTGACGGCATGATTCTGACACCCGATCATGAAAGTCTCATCGTGGCAATGTATGATCCCGGCAATCCAAAAGCCGGTGCCGCTCGTCAGTACGGCATCGCGACCGGAAGGCTGGAAGCGATCTGGACCTGTCCCGGATCACCGCGTGTAACCTGTCCGCAGCTGCTTAAACATCAAGGCCGCGTGCGTCTGGTGCTCACGACGGCGGTTGAACACATGCTTCCGGAACAGCAGGCCCATCATCCGAACGCCGGTTGTCTGTTTATCGGCGACACCGCGTTCTCCGCCATCGGGGATCAGCCCGTATTTCAAGTGCCTGGTACAACGCCCGGCAATTCTCGGTCTGGGAGAGACCTGGAAGCTTGACGAGTGGCGATATCTCTAAACGCTGCCATCACAGCCTACCCGACGACGTCCCTCACGGCGGGAATCGTCATCAGGAGTAATCACCAAGGTGATCGATCGGGAGTGATTCGATGTTGACCGACTGCCGGGCATCCAGAAGATGTCCGACGCTCATAGAATCCGCACATTCATGTCACCAGTGAATCGAGGATATCCGTGAGCTGCGACAGCGTATCCCCCGACCAGCGCATATTTAACGCGGTGAGTATGCAACAGACTCAAGAACTCTTTGACGACTCTAAGGCTCGGCAAGTAATTGTTCCACGACCTGTTCGATCGTTTTGTCGCCGGTGGCTCCCTTCCAGTTCAATTCTCCCGCCCACCATTGGCGAAGGTATCCGTTCTTATCGACAACATAGACGGTTGGCCACATCGTGTTTCCCCACGCATCCCAGTTCTTTGATGCGACATCAACTATGATCGGAAACTCCAGTTTACGTTCCGCTGCAGCTGATTTCACTGCGGCGGGGTCACGCTCCTGCGACGTTTCCGGCGTTTGAATTCCGACAACCACGACACCTTTCTCATGCCATTGATCATGCCAGCGTCGATAGATTTCGAAGTTCGCATGACAATTGTGACACTGGAATGCATAGAAGTGTACCAGCACAACTTTGCCTCGAAGTTCCTTTACCTGATGAACCTCCGGCGCGTGCAATAACGCTAACATATGGCGAGGTACGAGCGAGCGATATTCACTGGAGACGGAATCCTTCTGCATTCCATTCGCCGACGGGACCAGAACCTGCGTGACCAGCAGGAGAAAGACGAGCCGAATTGCCATAATACGTTCCTCAAAACAGACGTCGCCTGATGCTGAGTTTCTCGCACACAACTGGCCAGCGTAATCGATACCAGGCACCTTGATTACAGAGGCAACATCCGATGCAGTGTCTGACTATTTCAACCGATCACTAGCCGTGGGCGAGCAGTTCCCTGACGACGTTTCCTGCGATGTCGGTCAGTCGTTAATCACGCCCCTCGTGGCGATAGGTCAGTTTCTGATGATCGACGCCCAGCAGATGTAGCAGGGTGGCATGCAGGTCATGGACGTGCGCTGGCTCCCGGGTGAACGAGAACGCCTGCCACAACAACTGCATGAAACGTCGTGACTTGTCGCGGATGCGGAGTTATACTGCAAGTGTTTGCACATTGCCGGAGGGAATTGATGCCATGAGTTCCGTGACTGTTCCGCACGAAATAGACTATCCTGAATCCGATGGAAAACCGATGGGTGAAACAGAGCTGCATCGTGACTGGACGATTCGCATTTTGGATATCCTGCGTCAACGATATCGCGATCAGCAGGTGTATGTCGCCAGTGATCTGCTGTTGTACTACGAACAGGGAGTACCGACGAAATTTGTCGTGCCGGATTGTTTCGTCGTACTGAACTGTGCCAAACATCGGCGTCGCACATTTCAGACGTGGAAGGAAGGTCGGGGTCCCGATGTCGTGATTGAAGTCACGTCGCGAAGTACGAGTTCCGTCGATACCATCGACAAGCCGAAGATTTATGAGAGGATGGGTGTTCAGGAGTATTTCCTGTTCGATCCCACTGCCGACTATCTGGAATCATCGTTTCAGGGATATCGTTTGATTGACGGTTGTTTTCACGAAATCCTACCCGCCGAAGGTCGGCATCTCTGTTTGATGCTTGGCGTGGATTTCTCGCTCAGTGGACAGGATCTTCTGATTTTCGATTCTGAAACCGGAGTCGAACAGGTGACACGGGGAGATTTCGAGGAATCGGCCCGGCATGAGGCTGAACAAGGCCAGGAACGCGAACGAGAAGAGAAAGAACGCGAGCAGGCTGCTCTTAGAATCGCCATCGAACGAATCCGCGAACTCGAACAGGAACTAGGCCGATTGCGATCCGAAAAAACCTGATGCCACTGTCCGACTTCATACGATCACAAGGCGACAGTTATTAGGCATTGTCGGGGCCAGTCAAAATGAAACTGCCATTCGCACCCACTTCTAAGTTTTGAATCACCCAAATCTCAGACAGGCTCGTTAGCCAGAAACGAGCTGTGAAGTTCATTATCACAACAGATAGCCACACAATTGGGTTGCGGGCGAAGCTGGCGCTAAGTTTGCAAGCTGCACTTGAGGAAGAGGTCGGAACCTTGCACACTTCCGGATTATTCGTCCATACCGAAGATCACACCATGGTGAAAATTGACTCCTGATGACAAAATCGGCAATCACCGAATGCAATGCGATTGGCGGTTCACGATCGCTGTCCGCTGCGGAACACATTGTGATCCTGGCCGCGACGGGCCTGATTTTCGCCGCCATCCTCCAGGCGGAACCGCTGCAAAGCGCGAATGATCGGTCTCGGTGGTCCACGGTATGGTCACTTGTCGAACGCGGCACATTCCAAATTGACAAAATCGATCATTACGCACGCTGGTCGACGATCGACAAAGTTCGCTATCGAACAAGCGAGTCTGAACCCTGGCACTTCTATTCGTCCAAGCCGCCGCTGTTATCCGTCATCGTGGCCGGGTTTTATGCGGCGGAACGCTGGACGCTGGGCTATGGCTTGTTCAGCGACACGACATTCGTGACGCGGCTGCTGCTCCTGATTGTGAACGGATTGCCGTACTGGTTCGCGCTGCGGTCTCTTTGTCGATGTCTGATCATTCTGGACACGTCATTGCCAGTGCGAATGTTCGTCGTGGCGGTTGCCGGATTTGGTTCGATGCTGAATCCATATCTCACGACTCTTAACAATCACACACCTGCCGCCGCTGCTGCGATGTTTGCGCTCACGGCAGCGGCGGAAATGTTAGCGAGCCGCTCTCGAACGATTGCGTCCACTGCAATCATCGCAATGTCGGGAAGAGCTTTTGTCGCGCTGGGATTCTTTGCGGCTCTGAGCGTCTGCTTTGAATTGCCTGCTGCATTGCTGGGAGTGCTGTCGTTTATTTTGGCCATGAGAATTGATCGACGCCTGACGTTGACGCACTACGTTCCTGCAGCCGTTATTCCGCTCGCAGCCTTCTTTATCACAAACTGGATGGCAACCGGTGGCGTTAAACCATTCTACGCAACGTACGGCACCGAAACGTACGTCTACGAACACAATGGCATTCCAAGTTACTGGTCGAATCCGCGAGATCTGGATGCCAATCAGGAAACACCGGTCGTCTATCTGTTTCACTGCGTGCTTGGCCACCATGGACTTCTGTCGCTGACGCCGGTGCTGTGTCTGTCGATTTGTGGCTGGTTCATGACGCTGCGTCGAAGTGCAAACGATGTCCGAAGATGGATGATCCTGACCGGTGCAGTCTTCACTGTCATCACCCTCGGTTTCTATCTGTCACGGACGCAGAACTACAACTACGGCGGCAACTCAGTCGGCTTGCGTTGGATGCTGTGGCTGTCGCCGTTTTGGTGGCTGGCGATGGTGCCGGTCGTCGAGCGATTGACGACGCGACGGACGCAGGTAATTGGGGGAATGTTGCTGCTGGTTTCGATCACGTCAGTATCCTGGTCTCTGCATCGTCCATGGCGTCCTTCGTGGCTGTACGAACAGATGGAATCGTACGGCTGGATTCATTACCGATCGTCGCCTGAACCCTTCAAGACGCCCCGGTCATCCGTGTTTGGCATCATGCCATCGGAACCGGGCGCAACGATGACATGGCGGAACAGCGATGGAGAATCGCTGACAATCACCGTTTCCGGAAAACCGCCGGCGAGCATAACGTTACTTATAACCGTGAGTCTCGGTGAGCCGAATACCCATCCCTTTACATTCAATCTTGATCAGCGCGCCTGGCAGAAGCGTGGCGAGGTACTGACAAACGGGCCGGTATCCGATGCAACGCGAATGTTTGAGTTGCTGGCATCTGGATTTCCTGATGCCGTTCGTTCACCGGTAGACAACGTCCCGCGTCGCCCGTTCAATCCCGCCGGGCCGACATGGATTCCATCCAGCACAGATCCAACCAAAGCATGGAAAGTGGAACGCGCAGCAGCACGCATCACTGTCGATGATCCCGGCTTCGGCAAATGCTGGCATCGCTGCGACGTAATGTACTGCGACCAACTGCCGTTCGGTGTGCTGCAATGGAAAATTCAGACATCGCTGGACAGCACTGGCGAAGTCATCAAAACCAAGACCTGGGTGGCGGTGCAGAAGTAGTTTGACCGCCCACCGCCCACCGCTGGAACTTAGCATTCCAATCCGTTAGCCTGCTTGGCAGTGGTTTTTACGAAAACCTGAACAAACTGCGGGATTGAGAAACTCGGAATGGACTGGAGGCTGGTTTTTTCGGGGCTCAAATCTCCCGGCTGGACAATATACGTCGTTCTCGGCGTGCTTGCCGCCATCGGACTCAGCATCTGGCTGCTTCGACTGGAACGCAAACTGGTCTCCAGCACTGTCGGTTGGACGCTGCTGACGCTTCGAATTCTGGTACTCATCACCCTGCTCATTACGCTACTGCAGCCGGTGCTCACGAAGCGATTCGACGTTTCGCAACGCGGCAAACTCATTATCGCGATCGATGGTTCGCTCAGTATGGAGACGCAGGACCGTCATGCATCGCTCGGCGAAAAACTCCGCTGGGCACAAGCGCTCGGAATGCTTGGAAATACGGAGACACGCCCCTTGATCGACGAATGGGTTGTTACCGCTGAATCCGGACAGGAACCAAACTGGCTCGGAGGCAACGCGCGTCCTGCGAATCCTGCAGAACAGTCACTGTCCGACGCTCGCGCTCGTCAGGTGATGGATTCCCTGGACGAACTTTCCGAAATGCCGCGAGTCGAATTTGTACGTCGATTGCTGCAGTCGAAACCGAATGTGTTGCTCGACCAGCTTAACGAAGTCATGCCGATCGACGTTCGATTATTTGCATCCGAGCAACAGGCGTCCGTACCCGCGCGACTTGCCGCAGCGTTAAATTCCGATCGAGCCGACTTAGTCCCAAGTGGCACCGATGCCCTGCGGTTGCTTACGTCGATCACATCTGAAGAAGGAGCCGGACTGATTCGCGGTGTCGTCCTGATTTCAGACGGACGACAAACGGCTGCTGGCGACGTGGCCGGAACGGCACAGCGGCTGGCGAGTCTGAAGGTACCGGTGTATACAGTGCCGATCGGTTCCCGAATTCCGCCACGCGATCTGTCGATTGCCGCTGTAGAGACTCCCGAAGTCGTATTTCTGAACGATAAGGCTCAGATCCGCGCGGTCATTGGCACGTCCGGATTCGAAGGTGAACCGCTCACGGTCCGCCTGAGGCATGGCGAAGAAATTGTGTCCGAACGAACAGTCACTCCTGCATCGGACAGTGCCAGCTTGACGTTCGATATTCCGTCCGCCAAAGCCGGTCGTTTTGACTATCGCCTAGAAACCGAAACGAAGCCGGGAGAACTGCGTGATGACAATAATGGTCGCGATATCAGCCTGCAGGTCGTCGATAACAAAGCCCGCGTGATGCTGGTGGAAGGCGATGCCCGCTGGGAATTTCGATTCCTGAAGAATCTGCTCGACCGCGACAAGCAAGTCGAGCCGTTCACCGTACTAATGCATCAACCGTTTCTGAATCTGCTTAACCAGCCTTACATTCCCAGCAAACTTCCGGAAATCGAAACCTTTCGCGAACAACTGGCTAAAACAGATCTTCTGATCGTTGGTGATATCGATCCGCACGACGTCGAACCCGAAATCTGGGAAGTGATCGACCAAGCAGTCTCACGCGATGGACTGACGCTGATTGTAATCCCAGGTCGCAGTCACATGCCGCACGAATTCAATTCCCCCATTTTGACGGCGCTGCTGCCTGTGACAGAAACTCGGCAGCGGGTGGCCGAGAAATTTCGGGCAACGTCGCCGGATGCCCAACAAACATCGTATCGACTTTCACTCGGAGTGGATGCCGCGGCATTGCCAATGTTCCAATTGTCAGTCGATCCTGCTGCCCGCAACAACACACTGGCCGGACTGCCCGGTCATCCGTGGATCTATGGAGGCGCAGCCAAACCGGGTGCGACGATCTGGGCCACAGCCACGATTCCGGGAGTTGATGTCGCTCCTGAACCGACCATCATTCATCACGATTATGGCTTTGGGCAGGTCGTCTGGATGGGACTCGACAGCACATGGCGCTGGCGGCGAAGAGCTGGCGACGAATGGCACTATCGCTTCTGGGGGCAGTTAATCCGCTGGGCCGCACGCAACAAAGCTGCGGCTGGTAACGACAATGTACGAATGTCGCTTTCCGACGTAGTAATTGACGAATCTGAAACGATCGAAGCCATGGTGCGGTGGAATCCAAAACTGCTTCCTCAACTTGAGGGCGGTGCGGTCAAACTGGTTGCAACACTGGTTGAACCGTCTTCCGCTGTGACTGCTGGTGGTGGCGATGAAAACGCGAAACAGCCAACGAACGAAGCGTCCGTTGCCCCCGTCGAATACGTCACGGTGCTGACACCGTCGGCCGATGCCTCAGAACGTTATGTCTGTCGCCTGCCACGCCTGTCCGCTGGTACATGGAAAGTGCGACTGCGCGTCACCGGCGGAAATCTGAAAGTGGAAGATACGATTCAGAGTGAAGTCTTGGTCCGCAAACAGATGTCGCAGGAACTTGCGAACGTCAGTTGCAATCGTGAACTGTTGACTCAGCTGGCAGAACTGACCAACGGGGCTGTCGTGGAACCGTATCAAACCGAACGCCTGGTTTCGCTGATTCAGCCAGATGACCGTCCCGAAGAGAAACTCAGAGAACGAACGCTCTGGGATCACTGGCTTGTACTGTTGATTTTCTTCACGCTGCTGACATCGGAATGGGTATTGCGAAAGTTAAATGGCCTGCCCTGACTTCGCAGCAGTATAGTGTGACACCTCGCGTGGGCTGCAATGAGGTGTAGCCGGATTCGTCAGAATACTGAGATTGTTGTGGACGTCAGGAAACATCGGCAGTTTCCAGCAATCGGACAAATTGTCTCCTTGCAAAGGCGTACACTGGTGGGTACACGTAAGGGATCATGGAATTCATCATCTATTTTCCCAGAGGCACGGACGATGAAAAAATACGCATTCGAGGCTCGCGGAGTCCCGGATCGGCGTGGGTTCACGCTGATTGAATTGCTGGTGGTGATTGCCATTATAGCTGTCCTGATCGCACTTTTGCTTCCCGCCGTCCAGCAAGCTCGCGAAGCTGCGCGTCGTACGCAGTGCAAGAACAACCTGAAACAGCTGGGCTTGGCCTGTCATAATTTTCATGATACCTACAACCGATTTCCGGCAGGATACTTCGGCCATGCTCATACCGTGGTGCCCGCACCAAGTGATTTCGAACAACAACAATGGACCGGGATTCTTCCGCAACTCCTGCCGCAACTTGAACAGAGCACCGTTTACGACACAATCAACGTCTGGAAGGGTGTCGATCGTCGGCCCGATCCGATGAACCCCGGAAGCCTGCTGCCCGAAATCGGATACTTTGCCGACAACCAGACGTTTGCAACAGGTCAAGCGAAACTGTCGGTGTTTCGTTGTCCCTCCGATCCGGAAGAAGCGACAAAAGGAATGGCTAAAATTATGCATAGCTACGAAATCGGTGCCAGTATCGGCAGTGTCACGCTCATTTATTTTGATCCGCCCGTTTTTTCGCTGGGACCGACGAATTATCTGGGCGTCGCCGGCGGACTTGGAGATCTGTCCAACGCCTGGGCCTCGCAAAAAGGCATCTTTGGGGCTCGCACAAAATTCAACATGCGCGATGTCACGGATGGAACAAGTAATACGCTGATGTTCGGAGAAGCCACGGGCGGGCCCGAATTCAACTTCCCGTGGATCGGCTGCGGCATCATGCCCCAAGCCTACGGCCTTTCAACCTCAGCCGTTCAGAACTGGTTTCAGTTCGAAAGCTTTCACACAGGCATCATCCAGTTCACGCTGGCCGACGGTTCCGTACGCGCGATCTCAAAGAACATTGACGCTAACACCTTTCGTTGGCTGGCTTCCATGCAGGACGGAAAGGTTGTGGATGAATTTTAATGGAGCTGCTTCCAGTGAAAACACACCACAGCGTAATTTTTTGTACACTATTCCTCCTAAGTCCTTTCACAGTCTGCGGCTGCAGCGACGTCACGAATACCGTCGAGATGCCAGCCAACCCGGAATCTGCTCCTGGTCCGCGACCGGCGGGTGGTTCTAATACCACAGCAAAAGAAGCCGCAGTGACTGCACCACAACTCACGCCGTAGGACGTGACTCTGATGGACGTGACTCTAGTGGATTTCTCGCTGACAAATTCTTAACAATCTTTCTGACTGGGAATCCCGTTGTGCATCGTCAGAATTCATCAAATCTTAACAATCCATTCGTTCAATCCATGAGCAGCGATTTTCGCTTGCTTTCGACTATACTCCATGCGGCCGGAAATGAGTCCGGCGAGGGGAGCGGCGTGGGTCCTCCGGTACCTTGTTTTTGGACCGGCAAGCTGACGCATGCTGCTCGCCAATTCTCTCACTCATGCTGCGCGAAGTATAAATAAAGATTATCTAAATAAGTAAGGGGGGCACTTGGAATGAGCGTTCGGCGACGATTGTGTGTGATGTTTAGTCTTGGGGTACTGTCCTCCGGAATGCTTGGCTGTAGTGTTGAAAACGTCGGGACTCCGGCTGACGGAACGAATACGTCAGCTCCGGCACTGACGCCCAGCAGTGGGGAGCCCAGCCGAGTTCAGGTGGACGGTTCCAGCACAGTAAAAATGATCACAGCCGCAGTTGGTGAAGAGTTTGAGGGTAAGTTCAGCGACGTCAAGATTGCCTTGAAGGTAACGGGCACGGGTACCGGCTTCAAGGAAATGATCGCCGGTCGTATCGATGTGGCGAATGCGTCACGCCCGATCAAAGATTCTGAGAAAGCCGACTGTGAAAAGAACGGCATCGATTTGCTTGAGTTAATCGTGGCTCTGGACGGCTTGACGGTTTGCGTCAACAAAGACAACGACTGGGTTGAATCGATTACAGTCGATCAGTTGAAGAGGATCTGGGAGCCCGGCAGCACAGTCAAGACTTGGCAGGATGTCGATGCTTCATGGCCCGACGTTCCGATTTCGTTGTTTGGCCCCGGCGAGGAATCCGGCACATTTGACTTCTTCACAGAAGCGATCAACGGCAAGGAAGATGCCATGCGGGAAGATTACAGTCCAAGTGCCGACGATAATGTGACGATCACCGGTGTTTCCGGCGAAAAAGGCGGCATGGGTTTCTTTGGGTGTGCCTACTATTACTCGAACACGGACAAGGTGAAGGCTTTAAAAGTTTCAACGACGGACAATCCGGGCGATGGTGTTGGGCCGACGGCGGAATCTGTCAAAGCTGGCAAATACAAGCCACTGTCTCGCCCGCTGTTCATTTACGTGAAGAAGTCGTCACTCGCTCGCCAGGAAGTCCAAGACTTCGTACGGTTCTACCTGAACGAGGGTCAGAATCAGGTCAGTGCAGTTGGCTATGTTGACGTCAGCGACGATCAGCTGAAGGCCAGCCGTGACGCTTTCGAAGCAGCCATCAGGTAGTATGCACATGATGACACAAGCCAGACCGTCATGGGCCAGTCGCCACATTTCTCGTCGTCACGAGAAACTCATTCAGGCTGCGTTGTTCCTGTGTGCGGCACTGTCGGTGCTGACGACGGCAGCCATCATTCTGGTACTCTTGACGAACGCCGTTTATGCACCAGGTGTAAAGACGGCGTTTTTTGAGCGAGTGTCGTTGTGGGAGTTTCTTACCGGAATGCACTGGAAACCGGTGGACGGTGATGCTGGGCGTTTCGGAATCATTCCGCTGCTTTGCGGCACGTTGATGGTGGCAGTGATTGCATCGCTGGTCAGCGTTCCGGCAGGGCTTGGTGCGGCGATTTACATGAGCGAGTATGCGGCCCCTCGAGAACGTGAATTCCTCAAACCGATGCTTGAAATCCTCGCCGGAATTCCCTCCGTCGTATACGGATTCTTCGCGTTAAAGTTCATTACACCGTGGATTCTGAAACCGGTGTTTAGCCTGTTCGAGATGAATCTGCAGATCTTCAACACTCTGAGCGCCGGAATTGTGGTGGGAATTATGGTGACACCACTGATTGCATCTCTCAGCGAAGACGTGATTCGATCGGTTCCGCGGAGTTTGCGAGAAGCGGCCTACGCTTTGGGAAGCACGCGTTTCGATGTTTCGGTACGCGTTGTCGTTCCGGCAGCGCTGTCTGGGATTTTGGCGGCATTCCTGCTGGCGTTCTCGCGAGCCGTCGGCGAAACAATGGCGGTCACGATTGCGGGCGGACAACAGGCAATCGCAACGCTCAATCCGCTTCAGGGAGCGCAGACAATGACCGGTTTCATGGTTCACGCCAGTACCGGAGACAGCGCGGCGGATTCGATCAGTCGCATGAGCATCTACGCTGTCGGCATTACCTTGTTTGCAATTACCCTGACGATCAATGTGATCTCCGGCTGGATCCTGCGACGCTATCGGGAAGTGTATCAATGAGCAGCGCCGGATCCGATACTCCGACATCGCATCGCTTAATTTCTGCTCCAGTCAGCTTTGTCTCCGGAGCCGATCGGTCGATTCGCAGGAGATTGTTTCTGTCCCGTGTTTTTTCGTGGATCTGTCGGTTCGTAACGTATGCATCGCTAGCCGTTTTGATAGTGCTGCTCACTGCTATTATCTGGAGCAGTTTCGGTCGCCTAGCATTTGACTTTGTCTACAGCACAAATTCATCAAATCCAAAGAACGCCGGAATGCTGGCAGGTTTATGGGGATCGTTCTGGCTCGTTCTCTTCACTGCTTTGTTTTCTATTCCTGTTGGAGTGGGTTCGGCGGTTTACCTTGAAGAGATTGCGAAGGACAGTTTTTTTGTACGGTTGATCAAGACAAATTTGTCAAATCTCGCAGGAGTGCCATCGATCGTTTATGGAATTCTTGGCTATACCGTGTTTCGAAGTGCTGCTGCTGTCCTGAAAGTCTGGTTTGACGGGCAACATGCTTTCAACATCATGGGGTTGTTTCGGCTTCGATTGCATAAACTGCCAATTTATGAGGACAACATTCTGGTCGGAGCTCTGACGCTCACGCTGGTGGTATTGCCGACCGTTATTGCCTCAGCACAGGAATCATTGCGATCGGTTCCCAGCTCCCTCCGCGTGGCATCACTGGCTTTGGGAGCAACTCGCTGGCAGACAATATGGCGACAGGTAATTCCAGCCGCGTTGCCGGGCATTTCCACGGGCGTCATTTTATCGACGTCACGGGCGATCGGCGAGGCGGCTCCGCTCATCATGCTGGGCGCTTTAACGATCACGACAATGGTTCCGGGCAACATCGATTCTCCCGTCAAACTCATCACCAGACCGATGCAGGTTCTGCACGCTCCGCTGGACCAGTTCACCGCGATGCCGATTGAGATTTACGACTGGTCTAGGCAGACGGATTCCCAATTCACCGCGGTGGCGGCTACAGGAATCATCGTGCTGCTCATAGTTTTACTGTCAATCAACGCAGTGGCGATGATCGTGCGTCACTACGCCAGCAGAAGGCTGAAATGGTGAACTCCGTTACGCCGGACGTAGTATCAGACATTTGAGGATTTTGGATCTTATTCAACATGCCAGCTATCAGTTCCAAATCAGTGCCGCCTTCCGTCGCGGGCGTCGATCGAGACTTGGATATGTCAGCCCACTCGGCGGCGATCCAGGCACGAGGTCTCGATTTCTTCTACGGGGAACATCAGGTACTGTTTAATGTGTCACTGACTGTTCCTGAAAGATCCGTGACGGCGTTGATCGGGCCGTCCGGTTGTGGAAAGAGCACGTTCCTGCGTACGCTCAACCGAATGAACGACCTCATCGAAGGTTCCCACTGTGTCGGCGAAATCCTAGTCGAAGGCCAGAATATCATGGACCCGGCTGTCGATGTCGTTCTGCTGCGGAAACATGTCGGAATGGTCTTTCAAAAATCGACGCCTTTTCCGAAATCAATCTTTGACAACGTCGCCTACGGACCTCGTGTGGCAGGGGAAAAAAACCGGTCAGTTCTCGCGGACCTGGTGGAATCCTGTCTGAAGAAATCCGCTTTGTGGGACGAGGTGAAAGATCGACTGACAACGTCCGCAATGGCCTTGTCGGGTGGGCAGCAGCAACGACTCTGTATCGCTCGCACTCTGGCCACAAATCCTCACATTATCCTGATGGACGAGCCTGCGTCCGCCCTGGACCCTGCCAGCACTGACCGCATTGAAAACCTGATTGGCGAACTTTGTGCCAATTACACGATCGTCATCGTTACTCATAACATGCAGCAGGCATCTCGCGTGAGTCACCAGACTGCGTTCTTTTACAAAGGGATCCTCGTAGAAACCGGGCCCACCATGAAAATCTTCACCGGCCCTTCGGAGAAACAAACGGAAGATTATGTGACAGGGCGATTCGGCTGATGCCACATCGCTCTCCCAGCGGCGAGCGGCAGGGCGTCAGCCCTCCGAGTGATCCCCAGAGGCTTAATAATTCAGAAATTCAGGCATCGGCTCAATCTCAAGCATTCTTCCACAGTTCTTAACAATTTATTAAACATCCCACTTCATAGTGCGGAAGTCAGAGAGAAATTCACTGGCTTTACGCAAAATCTGCGAGGATCGGTAGCGTATGACCATTCACTTTGTGAACGAAATGGAGTATCTGCATCGAGACATACTTTCGATGTGCTCAACCGTTGAAGAGCTTATTCATGACGCTGTCGACGGACTGAAACATGGACGCAGCGAACTGGCTGAGGAAGTTTCCGTTCGCGATCGCGAAGTGGACAGGTGGGACATTCGAATCGAAGAAGAGTGCCTCAAAATTCTGGCACTTTACCATCCCGTTGCGAATGACCTTCGACGTGTGGCGGTCGTGATGAGAATTGCAGCGGAATTGGAACGAGTTGCTGACCTTGCAGTCAGCATCTCCGAACGATCAGCCGGAATCGCGGAACATGCTGCGTTTGCAATGCCGGACCGTCTAAGTGAGATGACGGAAGAGGCGCTCAGCATGTTGCATGACAGTATCGATGCGTTTGTTGAGCAGAATTCTGCAGCAGCGCGTGTGATCTGCCAACGCGACGACCTGGTTGACAAGTTGAACCGTGAATTGATCGAAGAAGTGGTTGCCGTGATGAAGCGGCGACCCGAGCTTGTAGAACCCAGTCTGCATTTGTTTTCGGTGATTCGTCATGTGGAACGAGTCGCCGACCATGCGACAAACATCGCAGAAGATGTCGTATATCTGGTTGAGGCTGCGATTATCCGGCATCCTCGACTGCATCGCTGAATTTCAGAGGCAGGGGCCGAAAATAGAAATACCCGTTTTCCATGCAACCTAACATCCTTGTGATTGAAGACGAACAGTCGATTGCTGATGTGATCGTCTACAACCTGCAAAAGGAAGGATTCATCGTCCATTGGGAGCGCGACGGTCGTGATGGATTGCTGAAAGCACAGACTCTGATTCCGGACCTCTGCCTGCTGGATCTGATGCTGCCGGGAATTGACGGACTGCAGATCTGCCGACTGTTGAAATCCGATGCACGCACCAAAGCCGTCCCCGTGATGATGCTGACCGCACGCAGCGCAGAGACGGACGAAATCGTTGGCTTTAATATGGGTGCCGATGATTATGTGACGAAGCCGTTTCGAGTCCAGCCGCTCATGCATCGCATTAAGGCCCTGCTGCGCCGATCGGATGCAGTTGAGGCCCCAAAGAATCTACTCGACCTGCACGGCATTGAAATGGACCGCACAAACCATGTGGCCAAGTGCAACGGCGTTGAATTAGTACTCACGCCAACCGAGTTTCGAATGTTGTGGACAATGATGTCTCAGCCTGGTCGACCATTTTCCCGCAATGAACTGATGGAAATATCACGCGGTGAGGACGCCAATTCACTTGAACGTACGATCGACGTTCACGTCCGCGCCCTCCGCAAGAAACTCGGCGACACCACCGACCTCATCGAAACCGTTCGCGGCGTCGGTTATCGTTTCGCCAGAAAGTAAGGAAGCGAAGCTGCGATTCATATAGCCTGGACATTCATGTCCGAGAGATTGGCCATGCGACGGACATGAATGTCCATCGTACATCCGGTCCTGCCGCCAGTGCATAATAAATCTTGACTCAACTGGCACATCTTTTGTGAAGTCAGCGCAGCAACATTGGGAAGTTCACGGTGTTCTCGCCATAACAAAAACGCCCCCGGCAGTTTGAGATTGCCGAGGGCTGAAGGCTGAGTAAATTTGCTTCCTGCTTCCACATCACACGCGGGCCGCGTGTGCCACTGGGAAGCATTAATAGCGGTAGTGTTCTGGCTTGTACGGGCCGTTGACCGGCACGTTGATGTAGCCGGCTTGTTCGGCCGTTAGCGTTTCGAGCTTCGCACCGAGCTTGCCTAGGTGCAAGCGCGCCACTTCTTCGTCAAGTTCCTTTGGCAGCAGATGCACGCCGACTTCGTAATTGCTCGAATCATCCCATAACGCCAACTGAGCCATGACCTGATTCGTAAAGCTGTTGCTCATCACAAACGATGGATGCCCGGTAGCACAGCCAAGATTTACCAAGCGACCTTCGGCCAGCACAATGATTGCCTTGCCGTTGGCATAGACATATTTGTCAACCGGGCCACCTTCGTCAGCTGGAGTCTTAATTCGAACTTTCCTGATGCCCTTGTGGTTATTCAGATAGGCGATCTGGATCTCCGAGTCGAAGTGACCGATGTTGCAAACAATGGCTTGGTGTTTCATCCGGTCCATGTGCTCGCCACGAATCACACCAACGTTACCAGTCGTCGTGACGAAGATGTCGCCCTGGGGCGCAGCTTCTTCCATCGTCGTGACTTGAAAGCCTTCCATACACGCCTGCAAAGCACAGATCGGATCGATTTCAGTGACGATCACACGAGCGCCCAGCCCATCCATCGCATCAGCACACCCCTTGCCGACGTCACCGTACCCGCAGATCACAACCACCTTACCAGCAACCATCACGTCGGTGGCACGTTTGATGCCATCAGCCAGAGATTCACGGCAGCCGTAGAGATTATCGAACTTACTCTTGGTGACTGAATCATTCACGTTGATTGCCGGAACTGCCAGCTTGCCAGCTGCATGCATCTGATGCAGACGATGTACGCCGGTTGTCGTTTCTTCAGAAAGACCTTTGATGCCTTTGAGAAGTTCCGGAAACTTGTCGTGAACCATCACGGTCAAGTCACCGCCATCGTCCAGAATCATGTTCAACGGCTCGCCGTCCGGGAAGAACAGCGTCTGTTCAATGCACCAATCGAATTCTTCCGCACTCATGCCCTTCCATGCGTAGACTGGAACACCAGTCACGGCGATCGCGGCTGCAGCGTGGTCTTGTGTCGAAAAGATATTGCAGCTGGACCACTGCACTTCCGCACCCAGCGCGGTAAGCGTTTCGATGAGCACGGCCGTCTGGATGGTCATGTGCAGGCAACCTGCAATGCGGGCACCTTTGAGCGGCTTGGACGTCGCATATTTTTCACGAAGTGCCATCAGACCTGGCATCTCAATTTCCGCAATCTCAATTTCCTTCCGGCCCAATTCGGCCAGTTCGATCTTTGCGACCTTATACGGAAGGGCAGACACTGTACTCATGAATTCAATCTCGCTTGTGAAAGGAACAACATCTCGTTGAAAGGCATTCCGCAGAAGTGGAATCAGATTAACGGCCAAAATCGATGTCCGAACCATAAATAAACATTTGTCACTAGGCAACACATTGTCATGAAAACTCAGTGTTTTCCGCGATTTGGCCGAGAGGCTTTGTCAGGGATTGTTCACCTTCAGATCCAAGCACACAATCCACTTTTCGCTGCGCAGGAAAAGTTTCCCTCCCGAAAGCACGGGGGCAGCCCAGGCGGGGTAGGTGATTTGTTCAAGCGAAAAACGTCCGTGTTCGACGAACTTGTTTCTATTGACTTCCACGACAGAAATTGTGCCGCGTTCGCCAAGGACGATAAATCGCGGACCGACCTGAATCATCGACCCACGTCCGAAATACGGGTAAGGAATCTCTTTCCCGGTTGTCGCATCAATGATATGCCCTGTGGTTTGGTCACGGCTCAAGTCCTTCAGATCGCCTTCGTAACCGATTGTCTTCCACAGCACTTTGCCGTCTACCGCATTGATGCAGCGAAGTTCGCCCTCATTTTCGTGACGTCCGCTGAATCCATAGATGCAGCCATCGGCATAAATCGGCGTGGACCAGTGCGCCAACATATTGGTCCGATCACGCCACACTTCCTTGTATCGCTTGCCATCGGCGTCAACCTCCAGCATTGCCGAACCCAATTGATAGGCCGCTGAAACAAAGACGCGATTTCCAATCACTAAAGGGCGGGCTGCGTTGACGGACTCATGCACTTTCGGCCGAAACCAGTAATGGAAATTTTCAATACCAGTGCGAGGATTGAGTGACACGAGTCCCTGCCGCATCAGACACAGCAAATGCTTCTCACCATGAATCTCCGCAATGTTCGGTGACGAATAGCTGACCACCATTTCGTCATCGGACCATTCATGCTTCCTGCCTCCCTGATCCGTTTCGACGCCATCCCATGTGTCCTTCCCCACAGCCTGCCAGAGAATACTTCCATCCTTTATGTCGAATGCAACGACACCGGAATTCGGCTGACCACCGACAAGTACGATAAGTCGGTCCTCATCCAGAATCGGCGAACATCCAATCCCGAAGAAGGATTCCGGCAGCGTAAATTCCTTGCGCAGGTCCTTTTTCCACACCAACTCGCCATTAGTCATAGAAGTGCAGACAAGCATTCCCTCGGCACCCAGTGTGAAGCAGCGGTCCTGAGCCAGCACGGGCGAACAGCGAGGCCCGTTGTTGTAACCATATGGATCTTCATATGTCGTTGGATAAGCATGAGCCCAGACTTCCTTGCCTGTTTCTACGTTGCGGCACGATACGATTTCCTGATTTCCTTCTCGATGATGAATGACCAGACGCTCGCCCAGCACCGACGGCGCACTGTAGCCTGTGCCAATGGATTCTTTCCACATCACAGGAGGTGTCCTGCTGGTCCAGTCCAGCGTCAACGGACCTTCGTCGGAGACGCCCGTATGTCGAGGCCCTAGGAACCATGGCCAGTCCTCGGCGGTCACGTTCACCGACGACAATGCCAGCCAAATGGCGAGACTTAGGATTTGCACAGAGATATTTTTCACTCGCAAACTCCGATTAACGAATAGTCACGAAATCATTGTGATTGATAAGCGCGTGGATGAGCATTGTCCGAGCCTTTGCCGCATCGCCCTGTGACTCTGCGGCGAGCTCACGAAATTCCTGCATGGCTGCCACACATGCGGCGATTTCCTGTTCATTTGCGTCCACGGTGAGCACTGTTTGAAACGCTGCTCTTACAAAAGAATCATCGGTGTCGATCGCTGGCATTGCAGAAACACGCGCGGCGATCTTTAACGCCAGTTCACTGGCCAATTCACTGTTTTCCAGTGCCAACGCCTGTTGAGGCACAATACTTTCCGCGCGGCGATAACATTCCAGCACGCTCGCATCGTCAAACATCGAAAGGAACTTTTGATGCTCATTGTGCGAATGCACATAATACAAACTGCGCCGCCGCGACTGGTCGTCGCTCACCGGAATCGAAGGACCACCGATCGTCAAATCCAGTTCACCCGCGAGATGCAGCAAACCATCACGCACCAGTTGAGCCTCCATGCGAATCGGATTTGCACGCCAATACCAGCGATTGTCGCTGTCAGTTTTCTGATTTGCCTCAGCTGCGCCGGACCGAGTTGATGTCATGCGGTAGGTGTTGGAAGTCACAATGAGCTGATGGATGTGCTTCATGCTCCAGCCGCTTTCAATGAGTTCCACGGCGAGCCAGTCGAGCAATTCCGGATGCGTTGGCGGAATTCCTTTGCGGCCGAAATCAAATACTGTGGGAACAAGCGGCGTTCCGAAATGCCGAGCCCAGATATGGTTCACCGCCACGCGCGCGGTGAGCGGATTGTTGCGATGCGTAATCCACTGCGCCAATGCCGTTCGACGTCCGGTGCTGGTTCTGGGGAATGGTTTACCCCGAGACTCTTCAGTCTCTAGGTTGGATTCCAGCGTCTTCAACGAACCGAGCAGTGATGCGTAAGAATCGCCGGGTATATCGATCGCCGCACGAGCTGTCTCAAGGGCCTTTTGCGCATCCGCGAGTTTCGTGTCTGCCTCAGCACGCCTTTCGGGAATCGCCTGCAGAAAATTGAGTTCCGATTTGGCCATATTTTCAGCCGCTGCCGCAGCAGCAACATTTCGTTCGGCTTTCACAGCTGCAGCCACAAGGATATTTGTCTCAGCAGAGTCTGCATTCCCGGCAATCGCCCGATCAGCTGCGGAACGTGCCCGGATTGACGCTGGTTCCGCTTCCAGCTTGTCCAGAGCCGCCTCAGCAATCGTGACAACCAACGTCGCTTCATCCAAATTACCATTGGCTCCTGATACTGCCGTCGCGATTTTCGCAGCTTCCTGCGATGCTGCAAGTTTCGCTTTTGCGGTCATCAGTGTCTGGTGTGCAACGCCAATCTCACGCTCCGCAGCCTTCAGGTGAGCGTCGATCACAGCATGCCGCAATCCGGGATTCCAGGCCTCTGCGGGCAAAGCCACGGGTTCAATCGAGAACGGACCACACGCCAGAAACTCAGGAATCGCCGGATGCATGACATGCTCCATGTCCGGATTGCGATCATCACCACGAATGTGCAGGTAAGTCGGCGTGTCAGGATTGCAATCGAAAGTGCGCGGGAGACCATCTTTTTCGAAATCCAGTTCATCGCCCACCATATCGGTGCGAACCTGATACGGTTCAAAGAAGGCTCGCAATTGATAATAGTCAACATGCGAAATTGGATCATACTTATGGTCATGGCATTTGGCACAGTTGAACGTCAGACCCAGCATCGCCTTTGACGTATGCTGAACGGTTTCATCCATCCAGCTTGTGCGGTTGAACTTGAAATACTGACGTGCCAGAAATCCGGACGCTCGCAGGCGCTCGAGATCATTCGGATACAGTTCATCCGCCGCCAGCATTTCGCGCAGCATCTGATCGTAGCCTTTGTCGCTGTTGAGCGATTCAATGATCCAGTCGCGCCAGTGCCAAATGTGTTTTTGAGAATTGCGAACTTCCGCACCAAGTCCCCACCAGTCACTGTAACGCCAGATGTCCATCCAGTGACGCCCCCAGCGCTCGCCATATTGCGGACTGGTCAGCAGCTTCGCGACGACAGTTTTGTATGCATCAGGCGACGTGTCATTCAAAAACGCGGACTGCTCGTCGAATGTCGGCGGCAGTCCAGCCAGATCGAATGAAACTCGCCGCAGCCAGATGCGTTTGTCGGCTGCCGGTTGTGGTATCAACTCGTGTCGCGCACGCGACACTGCGATAAAGGCGTCAATGGGATTGACGCTCCATGCAGCATCCTGAACTTGCGGAATCGCAGATCGTACCGGAGGCCGGAACGCCCAGTGATCACGGGGATCAGATTCTGGTGCTTCGTCCGCCGGAGCCTTTGCACCTTCGTTGATCCAGCGTCGAATGGCATCGATCTCTGCCGGTTTGAGCGCCTCCCCTTCCGGAGGCATTCGTGCAGACAGATCGCTTGCTGAGATTCGCTTAAACATGTCGCTGGCAGCAGCATCTCCCGGCACAATCGCCGGTCCGGAATCGCCTCCGTCGATCGCCGCAGCCGCAGTGTCAATCCGCAGGCCGCTCTCCTGCTTCAATGCCCCGTGACACGCGAAACAGCGTTCCTGGAAAACGTGCCGCACCTGCGTCTGATAGTCAACATCATCAGCCAGCACTAAGCCGGCGATCAGCAGCATGAAAGGGTGAAACAAAAGAGTCATCGTGGACCCGTGTCTGGCGAGCGGCGGGTGTCAGCCCGCCGGTACGATGAAATGGTGAAAAAGAAGAGTCATCAACAACCCTCTTCCGGAGGCAAGACAAATGTGGCGGGTGCAGTTCAAGGAATTATACCGCATGCGGCAACCACGCCGATGGCAGGAAATGGCATAGAGTTGGACAAACGAATTATGGACAAGCGAATGAATCGCAGGAAGACAAGCGGCTGAAAGATCGAGCGTAGTCGTAGCAAGGGTACGTTTGCCGCCGATTTCTGGCCACCCATTTCTTGCCGAAGAAATTCTTTGCAAAATCTTCATGTCCAAAAGATGCATCCTACTCAATCGCTACCGGAATTTCTGCATTCTATAACCGTCTTTTTCTGATACAATCTCGATCATTACATCGTGCAGTTTAGAAGATAAACGGACGCGATGGCGATCCAGATTTGTGGGCTTGACGGTGCGGTCTATGTCCAGAAACGCATCGATACTCAAGTGATGTTTGGCAGTCCGAAAGAATGCCAAAAACATCGGAATATTCGTCGATCCTCGCAGTTTCAGGCTGCCGTCCTGATCCGTCTTCACCAGCAATTCGTCGTCGGCCAGCTCAATCGTAGTTTTCAGAATCTCACTTCGATTGCCTTCCTCACCACGCATCCGCTCGTGTTTATCGACCCAGCGTTGAGTTGCTTCAATTGCCTCCGCAACTGCCGTCAGACCGGTCAGCGTAATTAACGAAGTTCCAGATGCTGTTGCTAAGTCCTCTGATGGCAGTCCCGAGTCTGCTGGTGCCAAACACTCAATCACTGGTTCTAGGAGTTCCGGCGTCAGTTTTGTCGTCTTCATCAGAATGGTGTACTTTGCCAGCGCCTTATGCAACGGAATCAAGCGTTCAAGCGCTTCAGGAACCAATGAGGCCACCAGGACTCTTGCACCGCTTGCTCTGGCTTCGGCGTCCGCAGCTTCGTCGCTGTTTTGCCACAGCCAGTCGAAGTTCGCGCGCAGGTCACCGACAAGCAACACGGGGGTGTCCCTCCATTGTATCGCAAGTTCAAAGGCTTCATCTCTCTTCATATCGTTTCAGTGTCTGATGGTGTAAATGAATTAAAATTTCCCAGCACTAACGGATTCTATATGCAGCTCCCGACTGGTTTTGAAGCGAAAAATCGAGCGTGGCGGAATGCACCGTTTAACGGCGAGCCGTAGGCGGCAGAGAATTTGCCTACGCCAACGGCTCGCCGTTAAACAAATAACAAATGACGTTCCCATAAACACGCACGTAGAATTCGGGAGGGTCAGGAAATCACAAATCAATACTCGTTCTGCTCCCCGTCTGACTGCGACAACACGGCTGCATCCATGCGTTTGGCAACCTGACGAATCGTGCGCTGGTCGCGTTCTGCCGCCAGCTTCCTGATTGCATCCTCCAACGACATCACGCCCAGCTCTCCGTCGATACGGCAGCGCACGTTGACTGCGTTTTGTTCGGCCTCTTTCGGACCAACGACCAGCATGTACGGAATCAGATCCATCTGTGCCTCGCGAATTTTGGCCTGCACGCGAGCACTTTGCAGATCGGTGGAGACTCGGAATCCAGCCTGACGCAGTTTACCCGCAACTTCAATTGCGTAGTCGTCGATCTTCTCGCTCAGTGGCAATACACGAATCTGCTCCGGAGCCAGCCACAGCGGGAACGCACCCGCAAAGTGTTCAATCAACACCCCGCAGAAGCGTTCCATCGACCCAAATGGCGCGCGGTGAATCATGACAGGCCGATGTGCCTTATTGTCCGCACCGGTATATTCCAGCTGAAAGCGTTCGGGCAGATTGTAGTCCAGCTGCACGGTGCCGAGCTGCCATTCGCGGCCGAGGCAATCCTTCACCATGAAGTCGGCCTTCGGTCCGTAAAACGCGGCCTCACCCTCACACTCGATGAACGGCAATCCCTGTTCAGTGAGTACTTTGCGAAGAGTGTTCTGAGCATTCTCCCACAGCTGGGGGCTGCCGACGTACTTGTCGGAATTCGGATCGCGCGATGACAACTGGACCCGATAATCTTCCAGTCCCACGGCTTGCAGAACATACTTGACAAGGCCCAGTGTATCCTTGAATTCCTGCTCGACCTGCTCTGGAGTACAGAACAGATGAGCGTCGTCCTGAGTCAACCCGCGGACTCGCAGCAGACCATTCAATTCGCCCGACTGCTCATGGCGATACACCGTGCCGAATTCTGCCAATCGCACCGGGAGATCGCGATAGCTGCGTGGCATCGCTTTATACATCTGCACATGATGCGGACAATTCATTGGCTTGAGTAGAAAGCGTTCCTGTTGCCGCTCCCAACGTCGCAACACTTCGCGTTTCTGTTCGTCATTGCCGTTGATCGGAAAATCCTTGTCATCGAATCCAAGGACTTTTGCAGCATCCAGCAACTTGCGTTCGACTTCCGGAGTCGGAGACGAAACGTCCGTGTCTCGCGGATCAAGACAGCGAATCCAGTAGTCCACAAGCTGGCCGGCTGAATGCCCGAAAATCGGCGCGAACTGAGAATCGCGGTAGTACGGAAAATGTCCGCTCGTTTCGTACATTTCAACTCGACCGATATGCGGCGAATACACCGGTTGATAGCCTCTTCGCAGTAACTCGGCCTTAATGAAGTCTTCCAGCGTCGCGCGAATCGTCGCGCCTTTAGGAAGCCACAGGCACAGGCCCTGACCGACTTCTGTGGAGAACGTGAACAGGCCAAGTCGCTTGCCGAGTACTCGATGGTCGCGTTTTTTCGCTTCTTCAAGCTGCTCCAGATACGCCTTCAGATCTTTCTTGTCGAACCATGCGGTGCCGTAGACGCGCTGCAGTTGGCGACCCGATGCATCGCCCTTCCAATAGGAACCGGCCACGCTCGTAATCTTGAACGCTTTAATCTTGCCAGCATGAGGAATATGCGGCCCGCGACACAGATCGACGAATTCGCCCTGGCGATAAAAACTGAGCGTTGGATGTTCAGCAAGGCCCGTACGAATATGTTCGGTCTTCAGAGTCTGCTTCAGATCACTGCAAAGTTGAATTGCTTCAGCGCGAGTGGCCTCAAACCGATCGAAGGGTTCTGCCGCATCGACGATCTTCTGCATCTCGGCTTCGATCCGGGGGAAATCTTCTTCGCTGATCGGAGTCGTCAGATCGAAGTCGTAATAAAATCCATTGCCGGTCGTCGGACCAAATGCCAGGCCCACACCGGGAAACAGCCGCATAATCGCCCGAGCCATCACATGCGCGCAGCTGTGTCGCATCACGCCCAGCGCTTCTGCATCACGTTCGGTGATCAGCTTGAGCGGCACAGGACGCAGATCCGTGAGCACAGCCAGTGGCCGCATGGAATCCACCACCGTGCCATTAATACTGGCCGCGACCGTCGCCCTGGCCAGACGCTCCCCGATACCAGCAGCGACGTCCAGAGCAGATGCAGAATCCTGATGTTCGAGAACAGTCCCGTCCGGCAATTGAACCTTGATCATTGAGTCATTCTTATCGACAATGAAAACCCACCCGTCCACGTCGCGGCTGCTACGAGAAGTCGCGAGCCCGGGCAGAAACACAATAGGCTGAGTTTTACAGGGTGAAGCCCTGCACTTCAAACTGCAATCGCTCAATCACCAACGCTCAGAATGAACAGGTCAGTCCTTGTAGTGCAAACATCGGTTCTGCGTGACTTCGAAATTGCGATCAACCTTCAGAGAGTGTGACACTCGGTTAGTTTCTCGCCTTTCCGGATCCACCGCAGGCAGGGCAAGTCACTGCGCCTGCAACGCAATCCTTGCAGTCAACCCTGTTGAACGTCGGTATCTGGACTTCGCGAGCGTATTCTCCAAAACCTATGATTCGCGTAATCGAGGATTTCTGGCTAATCGTCCCCTGCTGACAAGAATGGTTCGGGCAGGGGACTCCGCCGGATCCTTTACAACTTAAACAACTATCATCAACAAAATAGCAGCCTGCCAGGCGAATACCGTCCTTTGCAGCAAGGACAGGAACGGCGTCGTTAAAGAAGACTTCGATGAATACAGTTGAGGCCGCTCCCGAACTTGCAATTTCTGGCGATAAGAGCTCTTGGCGATCAAACAGCTTGCGTTCGAGCTTCGGCAGCGTCAGCCGTTCCGCTTTCTTCTTCGCCGCCGCAAATGCTGTGGCCATTGATCCGTTTTTTTCTGTTGCCTCGGACGGCATTGAGTGACTCCGCATCGACTGATCGACCCATTGTTGACTGTTTAGTGCCAGTACTCTACACTGGGGTGGGGATTTGAGCAATCAACAGGAGGACGAGCCAATGAGGTTCGGCGAGCGAGTCAGAGAGCTTCGACTTCAGCGAAAGCTGACGCAACAAAAGCTGGCGGAAAAAATCGGTGTGACGGTCGGCTATATCTCCAAGGTCGAAAAAGAACGCCTGCAATTCGGCGACTATCCGTCCGAGAAGTTCATTCACAAACTGGCGGACGCACTTCAATGCGACGAGGATGAGTTGTTGTTGCTGACGGATCGGGTGCCACCGGCCATTCAAATGCGGGTGTTGGAGCGACCTGAGGCGTTTCGGCGAATTGCTGAGCTTGATGACAAAACTTTGGACCGGCTGCTTGATCAAATTGAATCAAACAGGGTACACGTCAAGACTCCATGAAAATCCTCTTCCTCCACGGCTGGCATTCGGTTCCCGGTGGCGTGAAACCGACATACTTGAAGGATCACGGCCACGAGGTCATTAACTCTAAGCTGGATGATGACGATTTCGCCGCTGCCGTTCGTTCAGCACAAGCTGAGTACGATCAGCATCAGCCAGATGTCATTGTCGGTTCTTCTCGTGGTGGTGCAATCGCTCTCAATATCAACGCCCAAAACACCCCACTGGTACTGCTTTGCCCAGCATGGAAGAATTGGGGAACGGTCAAGAAGCTCAAGCCAAACTCTCTGATCCTGCACAGTCGCAATGATGATGTGATCCCTTTTGCGGACTCAGAAGAACTGGTTGCCAACAGCGGTCTGTCACCAGAGACATTGATCGAAATCGGTAATGATCATCGACTGGCTGATGATGAATCCCTGTCAGTCATGCTGTGGGCCTGCAACTTGCTGGTGTCAGGCGAAAGACTGCCGTGGCTGGACGATGAGTCACAATCACCAGTGAATTTAGCCAGCAATGGCAAGGCAACATCGCAGGAAGACGCCAGTTACATCTGCGATGCGTGTGGTGAAGAGATCATCATCCCGCTTGACCTGACGGAAGGCTCCAGTCAGACGTATGTGGAGGACTGTCCAGTCTGCTGCCGAGCCAATACCATCCATGTTCAGATTGATGAAGATGGGAACGCTCAGGTCTGGGCGGAACCAGAGCAGGATTATGAGTAATTTCTGCTCAGTGCTGAATAACAGTCTACCCTTTCGCAACAGTGTTGTCATGGCAGGCTAAGTCGAGTGTCCACCAACAATGCCAGCTTGCCCTTCCATAAAACAGGATAACCAGAGTCATGAATCGCAATTTCAACATCAACCGTCGTAGTGTTCTGTGCTGCATGGCACTCTGCCTTACAGCAACAGTACTAGGTTCGAACCGCAGGGGAGTTGCCGACGATTCCGCCGCTTCACCTGAGAAGGAACTTGTCAGCAAGGTCATTACGGCAGCAGGCGGCGAAGAAAAACTGCTCACGCTCTTCCGCATGGAAGAACGCTACAACTCAGGAAAGGAACGAGTATCACCCGGCACTTCCCGTGTGTCAGTGGTCGAGCCGCCGAACTCTTGGTGGATTGGAACAAATGAAAGAGGGCAAGAGCCAGCAAAGATCACAACATGGGCGTGGACGCTGGGAGTGCTCAAAGACGAAAAGTCCAAGCTTGCACTCATCCCTGACGTGACTGACAGCGAAAAGGAATTGGTCGGCATTCAAGTCACAGGCAGCGTGGACCCGGCGATTGACATGTATTTCGACAAGACGACGCATGAACTCGTCCGTGTGGATTGGCGAAACGACATCTATCGGTTCAGTGAGTGGAAGGAATATGACGGAACGAAGTACCCATCCAAGTGTGCGATGTTTCGCAGGAACTCAGGAGAGCCGTGGTTCTTCCATGAAATCGTCACTATTGAGCGTTTGAAGGAACTTCCCGAGGGATTGAAACGGTAAGCAAACACGAACGCTGGAAGCTCTGGAATCCGAAATATGAGTGACAAGCCGCCCGATACCCTGTTTGGTCAAACACCGGCAATCTTTGGCATCGTATCACTTTCCGCAGCATTGGTTGCTGTGGGGAGTCAATTGCTGGTCGTCGTTGTCGGTGTCGCATTGGCTGCGGTTGTAATGTTGATTGCTGTACTACTTGCAGTCATGAGTGGCGTGCTGGGCATCGGTGCCGGAATCTACTATCGGCACCCGCTCGCAATTGTCATGGGCACTCTTGGATTAGTGCTGATTGGATTCATGGTGAAGTCATTTGTGTCTGCAATAACGACGTTTTGAACAGGTTTGGGATCATCCCCCCCAACACAGTACTGGGGTGCGGGGCATTACCAGACACCACTACCACCACCAGAAAACTGATTGACGCCCCAATTACTCATCAAGAATCAAATTCACAGGGCATTCACCGAAACGAAAAAGGCCCTCGTCACAAAGGATGGACGAGGGCCTGAAAGTTATCAAGAGAACAGAACTGCCTGCTACCACAAGTCCACTCTGGCACGAACAAGCTGAGCCCATTCTGGGGGAATCTTACATCAACTTTGCTGCATGACGCAGCGTGATGAAGAGTGAAGAAAATTGCCGAACGAAGCCGGAGTTGCAATACTCAGAGGAGCAGAACACGCCTCAACAGAAACCGGAGACAAGTTCACTCACAGAATGATCATTTCTTCCATAGGCGTCCTCCAGATCAAGGAAACACAACAACGGAAAAACAACTTCTTGTGCAAGTATTACAGCCAACGGACTGTCAGTCAATAA
>CANJQC010000071.1 GCA_947476295.1 Planctomycetaceae bacterium
GCTGGCTCAGGAGATTCGAAACGCGCGAGGTGGTCAATATACCCTGACCATTCTGGCTGCCGGCGACGCAACAACTGCCGAAGTGTTCGACTCGATCTTCCTGGCGAACTTCACCTGTCGACTTACGCTGTTTCGCTTCAACAATATCGCCAAGGATCCTCGAGCCGTCAGTGAACTCGCCTCGGCAGAATTTCGTCCGAGCTTTGGCACAGCGCAGTCCTTTACACTGGACAGGTTTCTGGGTTCAACAACTCCCGGAGCCAACTTTGCCATCGGCAACGGACTTGGGGTCCGCATCATGATCGAAAAGAAGACGCCGGGACAACTTGTGCTGCCGCAGCAAAATTGTCCGTATGCCGGGTTGCGTATCGAATCCGTCGCGCTGTCATTTAATCCGCGAATCCGGGACGATTCCGTCACCGCATGACGGAACCCGTTCAGGACCGCCCACCCGCCTGTCTTATGAATGGTTCTTCGCCAGGTAGCGTGCTACAGCATTTGCTGTGATCCGCGAGACGGCATCATCGACCAGGAGACATGGGACCCAGGTGATTGATCCCACCGAGAACACTGCCCCGCCGCTCGGTGTCTCGTAACAGACGATTTCAGCGCCGCCTTCGTCGCGATTTATGCCCTTGGCGAGCAGTTCTGTACCTGGTGGAGAGTGCGGGCTGCGTTTGTCGGTCTCATGCCCGGACGCACCACCTGGGACGCGTTCGTGCAGGCTCTTTTCGCCAAACAGATCGCCGTTGCTTAATCCGGTTCCTGCAAAGGCCCAGTGACTGGCGTTGAGCACTCGATACGGCGCAGCGGTCATGATTCCGGCTTCCGTGGTGACAACACCCAGCAAATTCGCCTCGGACTCCAGCGTGCGAGCCATTCGACTGTCGAAGTAAAAGTCCGGGTTCTTCGGGTCAGGCATCCCCAGTTCGCTGCCGGTCGCCGGAGCAAGATGCGTCTTGAAACGGAGCGCCTCTTCGCCGAGAAACTCGACTTCGCAATTCAGGCCGTTTCCACCTAGATAGATGAGTTTTCCACCGCGCTTCCAGACCCACTCCTTGACGCGCAGATACATTTCACGGGACCAGTATTCGGGATGTACGCTGATCATCAGGATCGTGTACTGATCTAGGTCCAGCTCGCCGTTGTGGAGCTGCAATTCCGAGTAATAATCGTATTGAAAGTTCTCGCGTTCGAGCCAGCCGAGCAGCCGCCACTCGGCCGGGGCCATGCCGCACGGCAATCGACCGGCAATCGGATCGGTTACTTCCTCATTCTCCCGAACAACATTTCCCGGTTCGGGTCGTTCGAATGAGAGTGGCAAATACTCGTCGTCCTGGAATCCCCAGGTATTGAACGCACCGGCACCGGTGTAGCGAATCAGATCCTGCCTGGCATTCACAACGGGCGTATCTGGCAGCCGATCTGCATTGATGTAATTACTGCGGCCTCCGAAGTTGTTGTAGGCCAGCCAGGTATTGGTTGAAGCCAGCACGGCGATCTGCGCCTGAGGTTTCGCGGGAGCGACGACCCAGGGAAAAGAAAAGAATGTCCCGGTCTGCTCCCCCCTGGCGTGGAGGTAATACAGCCCCGATCGTTCCGGGCCGACAACGAACTGTGTGTGATGCGCGTTATTGCCGTAACCGACGCGGTTCCAGCCAACACCCGTTTGCGTGAAATCGCCGTCCGGTAAAATCTGCATGACTGCGCGCGGGCCGTGTTCGTCAAACCAGCCAAGCAGCTTTACAAATTCCCGCTTCCACCCGTAACGCCAGAGACTCAGCCGATACGGTTCGGTCGAGTGGACCCGAAACTCGGAGCGGCCTCCGGACTTCACCGATCGCGGCCAGACGTATCCTAGCAGGCCATCGGTCAGCAGACGAAAATGATGCGGGCGATCTGCATCGACCGTCATCCGCGAGTGTTTCGATCCATAGCCCTGTTTGACCAGCGTGACTTCATACTCACCGGGATCCAGGTCAGCCTCGACCGCGCCTCGAGGCGTCGATCGAACGGTTGCACGAGTTTTCCCGCCGAACCGAAACTCCACCAATACGTCGGCCAGCGCCAGATAACGCTCGTCACTCACATAACCAATCAGCATGTTCATATCCTTTGATACGATTCACCGCACAGCAGCGATGAGATTGCAGAACTTTCGCTTATCGTCGTTCGACATACCGCCGTTCGATCTTTGCGCCCACCGTTCCGCTGCCGTAGTAGCCAATCGACAAACGGCCCACATGAGTCAGCAAGTCATACGCATCCCAACGGTTCCAGGCATACTCCGCTTCCATCCAGAGAATCAGTCGCGAGTAGGCCTCGGCGATGGCCCGTTCCAGCGTTCCGTGAGTGGCGACACACATTAGAAACTCGTCGTGAGAAATGCGAATCCCGGATAAGTTTGGCCGACGAATCAACTTGACTGTCACAGTCGAGTAAGCTGCCATCTCTAACCCGGTGGCCGACAATTCACCATGCCCCATCGCCGCATGGGCATCTCCGAGGTAGAGATATCCTCCAAAGACTTTGACGGGCAGAAAGATCGTGCTCCCCGGACACACCTCAACCAGATCGAGATTGCCGCCGTGGGGACCAGCAGGTCCCGTGGTCGGAACTCCCCAGTCGGGAGCTGTGCCAATGCAGCCCAGCATCGGCTGATAGGGAATGGAGATACTGTCCTTCCACAAAACCTGTCCTTCGCGAATCGGACAGACATGCGCCCCGTGCGGGACATCACTTCCCAGCCATTCGGCGAGTTGCTTCGGAGCACCGGTGTAGGTCGCGCACTGGCCATCCCGCGGCTCGATCTTCTCAATTGTCACGGCCAGCTCATCTCCGGGTTCGACCCCATCCACAATAATGGGGCCAGCAACCGGATTGCTGAACGGCATTGCCGCCTTGTCGCGACGATCACCCGGTCGGCGAATCTGGCCCGACAAAGCGTCTTCCGATTCCACTCGAATCGTCTCTCCGGAAACGATGCGACACCGAGGTTCGACGGTCCGGCTGAATTCGTAGATCAAAGGCAGGGCGGGCACGTTCTGCATGAAAATGGTCTCCAGGCGGGTTTCGATTTCTAAGGCGTTAAAACCGTGAGCCGCTAGCCGCGGGTAATTCACCTGCAAGAACCGGCGGCTAGCCGTCGTTTGAGTTAATCTTTTAACGGCAAGCCGAAGGCGCCGGCGTTCATGGAAACAGTCGCCTGCGGCTTGCCGTTAAACGAAAACTTGATCCGAGTGACTAAATCAACAGACCGCTAGCGCCTTGCCGCTCACAAGAACAGCGGTATTCAGACAGACTCTTAGCGACATACGGCAGCTTGCCGGTACAATAACAACCCGGCAATTGACATCGGTTGGAGATGTTCGTAGATTCGGCAGGCATACTGTATACAAAGATTTCGGTCGAGACAAAGTGAAGGGTTGTGAGCGTGCAGGACGGGTGATTTCCGGCTGGTCGGCGTTTCGGCGTTTAAGCTTGCAGCCCGATCTTTTGGGATTTGAAACTTGATGCTCCGTCAGGAGTTCCAAACTACTTGCACAACTGCCGTGCGGAAATCTTGGCGGCACCACAAGAATTCAATCGTTAGGAGTACAGGTCAGTAACTACTACTTTGCACTGGTGGCCGCTGCGATGCGCCACACGCCGCGCGCGTTGATCGCGGTTCCGTCACACGCTTCGTAGAACATACGATAGCGAGGAGCTTCGTTAGCCTTTCCGGGAAGGCGGATCAGGCACATTTCCGATGACTTCGCAGCGTCCCAGCCTCCGGGGCCAGGCGCAATTACCGGCTCGGAATCTTTCTGCCACGTCAGGCCGTCCGACGAGACCGCCCGCAGGATGTCGGCGCGGTCGGGTCGAGAATACCCGGCGTAGTACATCACATAATCCGCACCCGCCACGCGGACAATCTCGGGAGCAAACGCACAGAGCGAATCGTACGGTCCGTCCTGAGCGATTCGGAGGCCCGGTTCCGGATGGAACTCCAATCCTTCGTTAGACACGTAGCTGATGATCCCACGACCACGATCGAAGAGATACATCCGGCAGCGTCCATCGTCCAGAAAGACGATTCGCGGGGAAGCATAGTTGTGCCCGTCAGATTCCACCCGTGTCCCCGGATCCATCGTCCACTTCAGCCCGTCCGAGGAGGTCGCGCTGCGGACCGAGTTCGTGACCGCCTGAGAACCAGCACAGCACTCAAAGTACATTCGCAGTTGGCGTCCATCACCGACTGGAACGACTTCAGACGATACGACACGAAAGTCGCCTGCACCGCCTTCCTGAGGCGAAAGCCTCACACCCGGCTCGGGAGTCCAGACTTCGCCGTCCTGAGAATACGCACTCAAAATCCGCGTGGACGAGTTGTCGTAGTCGTTTGCTCCAGCGGGGAAGCCTGGACGCGGGAGCATCTGAGAGTAGTACATCCGCCAGCCACCGCCCGGCAACGCGATCGCACGCGGTCCCACGACCCCGCACAGGCCCGTGCGACGAGCCTCACGGGGCCATCTGGCCTCGGGACGAGGATTGGTATCAGAGTCGGGCGGCGCCTCGATGGCCACCGCCGCATCCTTTGACCACAGCACTCCGGGATCCAACTCGACTGTATGCACAAGCGGAGAGGCCGACGAACATCTCGACAGATCGATCATTCCCAATTGTCCTCAGGTTGTGCCATTTTCCTGCCCCCAAAGAACCCGTCAATCCAAACCACTCAGCGTTCCCGCAATGCAGTGATGATGTTCAATCGCACGGCGCGGATGGCGGGCAGGAGTCCGCCGAGGACGCCCATGACAAGTGCGAGCATAACGCCCTGCGCAAGGACGCGCGGGCCGAAGCGGAACGAGAATGTGATTTCGCTGAACTGATTGGCGGTGCCCGTCGAGAGGCCGTTGAATGGCAGAGTTGCCAGACATCCGATCAGGCCACCCAGAGAACACAGCACGACCGATTCGAAGAGAAACGACAACAGGATGCTGCCTTGGGGAAAGCCAAGGGCGCGGAGGGTTCCGATTTCCCGGGCACGACTTGCCACTGCGGCGTACATCGTGTTGGCGGCCGCGAACATGGCACCGAAAATCAGGAAGCCAGCAATGATATAGCCAATGTACTGAATCGCGTTGGCCTGGTTCATCTGATCTTCGAAGTACTTGGTTTCGCGGATGGCATTCAGCTTAAATCGTTTGTCATCGGCCAAAAGTGCAACCAGAGCATCCCGCTGTTCCGGCGATTCCGCGCGCAGACAAACGGCACTGACGGCAGCTGGTGTTTTTCGAGCGATCGTAAGGTCTCTCAGGTCCGTCCACACTTCTGATTCTGCGGCACTTCCGGCAGCTTCGTAATAACCTACGATCTCAAAGTACTGGCGATTCACTTCCATCTTTTCGCCGATTGCCAGGTTCTCAAATCGGGCAGCCATGCTGCGGCTGGTCATCGCTTCGAACTTTCCTGGCTCAATGTCACGCCCCTCGACAATACGGAAGCCGGGTCTCAATGTGCGCCCGACACTTTCCAGACCTCGCACAATCAGATTGACCGTACCGCCGTTGTTGCGGCGCGGCTTTGTCAAAATTGTGACAAACTCTACGGAGCATTGAGGCTGCCCCTGTTCATCTTTTGCAATACCCGGCAGCGAAGCAATTTCACGCGCCACTTTTTGTTCGATGCCGCTGCTGATCTCGTCGGTCGCACCTTTCCTCAGCACGATCAGGTCGAGTTCATGCCCTGTGACTTTTAGCGCGTATTGCAGGCCGTCCGTCAGTCCAAAACACAGGACGGAAGCCCAGACGACGAGCCCAGTACTGACCACGGTCAGGAGCGTTGTCATCCAGCGGACGCGGAGATTGCGAAGATTGTATTTGGCAGGAATCATGGCTCAGTGGCTTTGGTCAAAGGAAAATCAGGCTAGGCGTCGAAGTCCATCAATGACGGACATCTGAGCGGCTCGAATTGCCGGCACAATTCCGCTGATGAGTCCCAGAACTGCGGCAGCGATCAGGCCATAGCTGATCCAAGGGCCCAGCATTTCCAGCACCGTGAACGGAAAAAACTGCGGCATCAGACTGTTCATTCCCTGCAGAAACAGGCATCCCATACCAACACCCAAAAATCCGCCCAGCATCGCGATAGCGCAAGCTTCTCCGAGGACCATGAAGAGCACCCTCGATCGTGGAAAGCCAATCGCCTTGAGCACCGCAATCTCCGTGACGCGTTCCCGCATCGCCATCGCCATGGAGTTTGCTGTCACCAGCGAAAGTGAAAAGACAACTGCCAGTCCGATGTTGCGGATCAGCACCTGCACATTGCCCAGCATATCCACAAACATCTGAGCGAAGGCGGCCTCTGTCTGACTTCGAGTCGGCGTGTCAGAGCTGCCAAACTTGTCATCGATGGATTTGATGACGGTGGGAATGGAGTCTGAACTGGAGATGCGGGCGAAGATTGTTCCGGCGTTGTCGATGTTCGGGTAGCTTTGCTGTTTCAATCCCTCATTCAGATAATCCCAGTGAAAATAGAGCGAATCTGTGTTCTTCGGCGAATCGAAGATCCCGCTGATCTCAAGATCCAGGTCAAACGGATAGATCGCGCCCTTCAATGGGACTCGATCGCCGACTTTCCAGCCACGCCGTTCGGCAATACGTCGATCCAGCACGCATCCCTGACGATTCGTCTTGAATGCCTCAAGCTGCTCAGGCGGGATCGAGTACTCCGGCCAGACGTTAAATACATATTCCGGATCGGTGGCAAACTGAGCAAACGGCATCTGTTCATCCTGATAGGAACCTCCGAACCATGCAAATGGCACGGCAGCCGCGACGGATTTTGTCGAGCGAACATCATCGACAGAAGAAATGGGAAGTTTCCCACTGAATCCCTGAATGTTCATGACGACGATTCGATTTGCCTGGGCGGCACCGTTCTTCCACGTTTCCTGAGATGCCAGAAAACCATACAGCACCGTCATCAGCGCAAGACTGAAACCAACAGACAGAATCGTCAGGAGACTGCGAATCGGATTTCGGCGAATGTTTCGCCAGATGTATTTGAATGTCTTCATTGAACAGCTTTCTTCGTTCGGCTCTCGACGACTTCGGAGACCAGCAGACCCTTTTCCAGATGCAGAATACGCCTTGCACGATCGGCAGCGTTCGGATCATGAGTGACCATGACGATGGTCTTGCGAAACTCTGTATTGAGTCGGTGCATCAATTCCAGAATTTCTGTGGCAGACCTTGCGTCCAGGTCGCCGGTAGGTTCGTCGGCGACGAGCAGTGTCGGGTCTGTCACGATGGCGCGGGCAATCGCCACGCGCTGTTCCTGTCCGCCGGACAGTTGCCGGGGATAGTGATCCATACGGTCCTGCAGTCCGACAACCTCCAGTGCGGCTTTGACATGGTCATCTCGTTGACGACGAGACAGGGATGTCAGCGTCAGAGGCAGCTCGACATTCTCATAGGCGGTCAGCACGGGGATCAGATTGTACATCTGAAAGATGAAGCCCACATGCCGAGAACGCCATTTGGCCAGTTCACCCTCCGAAGACTGGCCAAGGTTCTGACCGCAGACAACCACATCACCCGAAGTCGGCCGATCCAGCCCCGCAATCAGATTCAGCAGAGTCGTCTTGCCGGAACCCGATGGCCCCATCAACGCCAGATAGTCTCCTTCTGACAATTGCAGATTGATTCCGCTCAGGACAGGAATCGTGAGCTTTTCTCGGTGGAATTCCTTGCACACATCTCGCACGACAACGACCGTTTCACCGGCATTCGAATTGGACACTCAACAACTCCCGTTCTGATAATTTTCAGTGTACAGCACACGATGCGCCTCCCGCACTGCCGATCACAATCTCTCTGTTCACTTCTGGTCTTACCGTGAGTCGCCTGACAGGCACGACGTCCGATTTGGCCGCACTACTGAGCCGTTCTGACCAGCATCCCTTCTTTGAATTCCTTTGGAAGGCTGACAACCACTTTCTCACCGCCACTCAGACCACTCAGAATCTCGGAGCGATCTTCCTTTTCCTCACCAACCTCGACGGGCACCTTCCTGAGTCGTTCGTCGCTGGTGACGATCCAGACAAACCGTTCAGCTCCCGCCGTGTGCAAGGCATCGTTCGGGCAGAAGATTCGAGGCTTCTCGTTCTGGTGCTGCTCTTCTGTTGCTGACGACAGGAAGTAGACCGTACTGCTCATATCCGGAAACAGACGTTCGTCCACATCCAGAATCTCAACCAGCACCTTCACTGTGGCTCGAGCCCGATCACCCATCGGGATGATCTTGCGAACCGTGCCCTGGTACCGGCGATCAGGAACGGCATCCACAGCAACTTCAGACTGCTGTCCGGCAGTGACGCGGCTGATAAAGTCTTCCTTTACATCACATTCTACTTCCAGATGGTCGAGGTCGGCAATCGTAACGACAGAACCACGTCCCGAAGCTTCTCCCATCCCGCCGGGCATGATCGATTCGCCCAATTCCGCATCTTTCGAAATGACAGTCCCCGCAAACGGAGCACGGACAAACATATTTTCCACAAGCTGCTCCGCCTCCTTGACGCGCGCCTCGGCCAGTTCGTGGGCCGCTTCCAGGGAAATCTTGCGAGCCACGGCGGCTTGATGCTGAAATTCGTCTGCCTCAAATTCGGCCGCGGCGATCGTTTTTGCGGCGACAGATCTTCGCGACCGTTCGAGTATTTTCTGTGTCCGCTGAATTTCCACGTCCTGTTCCAGCAACTCACTTCGTGATCGAGCCGCCATGGCTTTGACGGCAGCCAGGGAGGCATCCAGATCTGCGTGTTCCAGCATCGCAAGGACATCGTGTGCTTTGACTTTGCTCCCTTCCTCCACATTAATCTGCTCGATCCGCCCTGTCGCCCGCGCGCCAATCCGGGCCTGCTGACGAGACTTCAGATACCCGGTGGCGACGACAGTTGCATCCGCCGAGCGTCCGGTTTCGACACTGACAATGGAAACTCGTACCTCAGGCTTTGGACGGACAGCCTCCAAGAGGCGATCCATGTTTGGCAGCCAGCCCCGGGCTTGAGCAAGGAATGTCCCCCCGGCCACCAGAGCGACGACCACAACCATAACGACAAGGAATCGAAGCAGTCGCCCAAAAAACGACCGACGAGGTACCCCTTCACCTCGTGGAATCCGAAGTCTCGTCAGCGCATCGGGCGATGCATTTGGGCTGGCAACCGTCATAGATCTCTGCAAACAATTCAGGAAACCAATTGCAATTCGCGGTATCCTAGCGTGTGACTGGCGTGCGCAAAAGTCGGGAAATTGAGTGATCTGAAAAGATCCATTCTGTTCCTGTCAATCAGACGAGAAGTTTCTTCCCGGTGTGCAGTGTCATTCGCTAGCTGTAAACGGCGGCGAGAAATAGTGGCGATTGGCGGGCGAAAAGTGCAGCGCCCTGCCTGTCGGAATTACTCGCTGGAGCGTGGCTGGCAGCTCACTGCGAGGGGTCTGTTCATTACTTCGACTTTGCACCGCTCCCGCTTGAGTGAGTCGTCTGTTTTCGTCGCTTCGCATCACGAAGTCGGTAGCTCTGGCCGGAGGCTTCGAGGATGTGACAGCGGTGTGTCAGTCGGTCCAGCGTCGCTCCCGTGAGTCGTTCACTGCTGAAGAACATCAAAGAACATCAGGGGTCAGGCGTCTTTGACGAAGAATCTGGGGGGAAGCCAATCAAAGAGGCCTAATGTCTCGCCAGAAGCGACGCTTGACAGGGCAATGATGATCTCATCTTCTTAACGGAAGCGAGCGGCTTGTTTGGTTTGTCGAACTCCATGGTCCCCATCCGGCTTCACGCCGGTGGAAATCAGGTTTGCAGACTACTTAACGAACGCAGCGAACGCTGTTCCGCCCCCCAAACTGGACTTTATGGGAAACGAGAGGAAAAATCGGGGATTTCTGAACGCTAATCTCCGCTGATAACCACTAATCCCAGATGAGAAAGGCTCGCTTTTGTGAGCGGCATCCCGACTCTGTTGCCTCGGTATCAGCGTTAATCAGCGAAGATTAGTGTTCCAGATTTCTGTCCAAACACGTCATTGATGGTCGCGAAAACGTTAGGCTGAATTCCCACCACGACGAACTTGTTCTTTATTGCCTTCATTCGGTTGTCCAACATTCGGTTGTTTCTACTCCGAGCAGCCCGTAATAACACATGGGTATCCTTGTCCCATGATTGTTGCCTTATGCTCCGCAAAAGCCGCAGTACTTTCACGGAGCGAAAGGCGACACTCGTTTTACGACGATTGCGGCGGTCACCAGCCCTGATCCCAATCGCAGGGCCGACACGGACGATAGGCACACAGCTCCGCTCATTCCGAATGCCTGCCACTTTTTCCAAGAGCGAATCATGGACCACCGTCACTCGGCATAATAAAATACGAGCGCGATGCAGCCGTTCATCGACCGGTTTGCCATGGCACTCGGTGACTGTCAAGGTGACGGATGCCGTGGTTCATTGCGCTGGGGCACATCAAAGGGGTCAGGCGTCTTTGACGAAGAATCTGGGGCGAAGCCAATCAAAGAGGCCTGACCCCTTTGATCACTCTCCGGTCGACTCTCCGGTCGAGATCGCGGACCCGGCTCGCGTGTCGTCTACGATTCTGGTTACTGCACCTTTCAGCAGATAAAACGGCTCGGCAACGCATAACAGACGATACCCCAGCTGCACATTGGTCGGGCCGTCGCCGATCATCCACATTAGTTTTCCTGCTGCCTTTGCAGCCTGATGCAGACGTTCCCTGGCGTTAACCATCAATGGGTCGCCGGGGTTCCAGCAGCATCCCAGACGAGCCGACAGATCGTATGGCCCGATGGCCAGTGACGTACACAACGGGTGGTTGGCGATTTGCTCACAGTTGTTGAGCCCTGCGAGACTTTCAATCTGCGGCCAGATGATGAGATCGTCTTCGACCTCGGTCTTCCAGGTGGAATAGTTGAAATCGCTGACCCACTGATTTCCCATTCCTCCTGGGCGGCGCTCACCACGCGGCGGCATGAAGGCTCCCGCCTGAATCTCGTCCATCTGATCGACGGTGTTGACCATTGGGCACAGCAGGCCACAGGGTCCCGCGTCCACAGCCAGCCGGATCGACTCCCGATCGGTGCGGGCCGGGCGGATCAGCACCGGAAAGTTTGTCAGACGCCCAATCATGCAGGCGTCAGACACCAGCGTCGAACCGTGATCTTGGTGTTCCAAATCGACGATGATGTAATCCAGCCCGGCTGTCATGGCCAGTTCGATGAGTTGCAGCCAGAAATGGTTGGTACACATCATGCCGATGACTGGCTTGCCAGAGGCCATTTTCTCACGCAGGACACGGGCCGATTTCATGAACGACTCCTTAAGAGTGCTTGTACGGTACGAGGGAGCTAAAGGGCGATCTGGATCAGGACATGTTCATCAGCAGGGCTGCGTTATTCCAGAAGATGTCTTCCACATCCGAGTCGCTCAATCGTTCTGACCAGCAGGCCCATTTGACCGAACGCAGGTGCTCTAGGCCGACCATCACGGGATCAATTTTGGCGTGCTTCTCGCCCCATACCGGGGTCTCTTCGTAGATCCAGATGAACGAATCCGCAGCGGACAGCGACCGGCCTCGCATGTGACTGATCGGCAGGTCCGAACCGTACATCAGCTTCTTCGGGCCGAAGTACCGCAGAACCGCCTGATGCGCGATCGGCTCGCAGTTGGCACTGGTGTCGAAATAGAGATTGTCGAGCCCCACCAGATGCGGCAGACCTTCAAGGTTGTGTGCGGGCTGAAATCCACGAGCCGAATGCGCCAGGATCAGCTTCATGTTCGGGTATCGCTCGCAGTACCGTCGAATGCACTCGACATTGCCCGGATCACCCAGCGCCCGACTCTTCACGATGTGCAGCGTGATGAACCACCCCTCTTCGTGGGCCACCTTGACGAGCGGCTCTGGCAGAAAGTCCGCGATGCCTGCTTCCCAAGGCTCTTTCACTTTAGAAAACCAGAAATAGCACTTTAGCCCATGCAGCCCCAGCCGACGGACCTCCTGTCGCACCCATTCCGGATCATCGTCAGGACAGACGAAAAACTCGCCGCGAAACGCGCTGCTGCGCGCAGTTTCGCGACCAACAAATTCGTTCATCCGATGCCGACCCTCGGGGTTCTCGGGTGACGCGAAACTAAGGAACAGAGCGGCCTTCTGCCGACCAGGATGCAGGTCTTCGATCAGCTGCAGATATTCATGGGCGCCCACATCGCCCGACCAGCCGGGAATCCTAAAGGGAACTTCGTTTTCCAGCCAGATATGGCAGTGTGCGTCGAACACTTTAGAAGGGACGAACGATTCCAGCTCGCGCTGGAAGAACTCGCGATCAACAGGCTTGGCTAATCCAAGCTTCGGCGTTGAAGCGGCGGACATCGTCAGGGACTTCCTGTGACTGAATCGAATTAGCGGAGTAGTTTTGGGCCGTCGAGCGGCACGGGGATACCATCGGCCGCAAGGATCTGGGAGTTTGTATGTGAGTCACCAAATCGATCAAAACCCAAATCGCCAATGCAATGATACGGAATTTTGCAGGTGGCGATCAGATACGAAAACATGAGTCACCGCGTGCTTGGGAACAAGATGGCCTTAGTGGTATAATCCACCAAACAACCGCGCTCCGGCATAAAACTGGAAGGCCTTCATACGGCAGAGGAACGGATGTCGTGAACTCTCGCAGGCGCAATTCATATGATTCAGGAATTGCCGATCACACTGCCATCGTGGAGCGCCTGAGGCCAGGCAGGCGTCGTGTGACGCACACGTCGGTCGGAAGTCGGCACCGTAAAATCCCTGAGGGATCAAATGGTTTCCACCATACGAATTGCCTGGTCCACAAGGTCGCCACGGTGGACATCCGCCGGGTCCGTCGGCTTGGACCGGGGTCACAAATGCAACAGCTGCAATGATGACAACCAGAATGGAAAAGCGAACAGTTTTCATCATATGGCCTTCTTTGAACAAGGGGTGGAGGCATCTTCCACTAGATGTCTGAATGAATCAGCGACTGCCGTTCAATGTGAGAAGTCTAGCATTTCCCCCTGTCTGTGTAAATTGCCGTAACTGCGTCTTGGGAATTCTCAACGCGGCACCAGCCGCACTCTCAACGTGGCGGTTTGCTCTGCTATATCTCGCACGGCCAATAATGAGACATTCGTTGTCGCTGAAGATGAATCAGATTTCATGTGGAACAATACACCGCATTCGCGGCCGCGATTGCAGCACCGGGAGCGGGTCGGATTCCCTGTCGATTCAGACATTGTTCCAGCGCCGCCAGAAACAGCAGTACGTTGGATTTCTTTGCGGCTTCGCCCATTAGTCCGATTCGCCACGTCTTGCCTTTCATCGGTCCCAGCCCACCGCCGATTTCAATTCCGAATTCGTTGAGTAGCTGACTTCGCACGGAAGCATCGTCCGCCCCGTCAGGAATCAGGACAGAATTCAGCATCGGTAACGACGTTTCAGCGGCGACGGAATACCGAATGTTCATTGCTTCCAGTCCCGTCTTCAGGGCTGTGTGATGCAACTTATGTCGAGCAAATCGAGCGTCAAGTCCCTCCTCTAGGACAAGCCGCAGAGCCTGATGCAGTGCGTAATTCATGTTGATTGGTGCCGTGTGGTGATAGGCTCGATTGTTGCCCCAGTAGTTTCTCAGTAACCCGATATCCAGATACCAGCTGGAAACCTTTTTCTTTCGCTGATCCATGACTTCAAGAGCCTTCGGTCCAAACGTCACAGGCGCAAGTCCGGGAGGGCACCCCAGACATTTCTGAGACCCGCTGTAAGCTGCGTCGATACCCAGTCTGTCGATCTCCACCGGAAGGCCAGCCAGCGAAGTCACACAATCTACTAACAACAGGGCTCCGGCGTCGTGAACAATTTTTGCAATCTCCTCGAGAGGCTGCAAAGCCCCGGTTGAGGTTTCGGCATGGACAATGCCCACCACTTTGGGCCGTACTTTTGCGACCACTTCCGCGACTTCTGCCGGAGTGAAGACTTCGCCAAATGGACGTTCAATCTTTGTCACATTCGCGCCAACACGTTCCGCAACATCGGCCATACGGCCACCGAAGACACCGTTGACGCCCACTACCATTCGATCGCCGGGTTCGATCAGATTCACGACGCACGCTTCCATTCCCGCGCTGCCAGTGCCGCTGATCGCCAGAGTCATGTAGTTTGACGTCTGAAACACTTCTCTCAGCATCGACTGCACTTCGTCCATGACTTTCAGAAAATACGGATCCAGATGTCCCACTGTAGGGGCTGCCATCGCTGCCAGCACGCTGGGATGAATGTCACTAGGACCGGGCCCCATGAGAACACGCTGTGGAGGTGAAATCTGAGAAAACGTCATCGAAAAACCACCTTCAGTACAAATTCTGAATTCGTGTTGAACCGCCAGAGTGGCGTCTTAGACGCCGTAACATACGACTCACCCGGTGCCTTGTCACGGCTGTCAGTTGTGAGTTTAGTTGAAACTTTGTTTCGAGGCGAACTACGTTATTATGCAATGATGGTAAACGACGACTCTCAGAATGCTGTCGTGCCGTCTGAATTGCTTGAAGAGAACGGACGGCTCAAGCGGCGTGTGGCCGATCTCCTGCTGGTATCGCGGGTGGATGCGCTCACCGGCCTTTATAATCGCGCGTTTTTGCTTCAGCAATTAAAGGAGCAAATCTCTCTGCATCGCGTCCGTGGTCGGGCCATCGGACTCGCCGTCGTCGATATCGATCACTTCAAGAAAATCAACGATACGTACGGTCACCAGGCTGGTGATGCGGCGCTGAAAATGATCGCCGCAACTCTGAAGGACACGATGCGCGCGTCAGACCTTGTGGGTCGGTACGGCGGTGAAGAATTCGTGGTTGTGTTGGAGGATGCCAATCCTGAGGGGCTAGCGATCGTTGGTGAACGTATTCGATCAAAAATTGAGGAGGCAATCTTTATATTTGAAGGTCAGCAGATCCCGGTAACGGCCAGCGTCGGGCTTGCCGAAGGTCTTGTGAAGGGCTCCGAAGAAGAGTTCGGATCACAATTGTTCGCACTCGCAGACAGTGCTATGTATCGAGCGAAGAACTCTGGCCGGAACTGTTTCATTTTGGAGACAATGCACCGCAACGTCCACGGCGCACATCAGCAGGAAATCTGCGTCGATGGCGACGCTCGTTGAAGAATTGTTGGATGGAATTGCGTGCGGTCCTGGCTCAGAAAAGGGGTCAGGAACCAATAGTGCGAAGCACCCTTCGGGCCATTTGGCTATTGGTTCCTGACCCCTTTTCTGAGACCAACTCACTTTGGCCGTTTCAGCACAATAATCAAGGCACCCCGATTGCGGTCATCGTAGCCGTACTGCACAATCGTGCCACGCGATTCCATCGCATGCAGCTCGTTCAGCGCTGCCTGTCGGATGCGATCACTGCCGACAATGATCCTGAGAAACTGAGTCGGATTCCGTTGATGCTGTGCGACGGCTGACCGAAGTTGTTCCATCGCATCATCGATGCGCTGTCTGCCGTGTGCAATGTCCAAAGTCGTTGTGGATCCGTCCGTCTGAAGAACCAGTTGCGAGTCACATTTCGGACAGACTTTGTCAGACTCGTTCACGGGAAAATCGCAATTCAGACAACGCCGCTGCACCGCGAACTCCATGAAACAAGTTGACGATATTGCACGCAGCATCGCTTGAGACGATTAACCTCTGCTCCATCGGCGGGAAAGACGTGTGCCAACGCTGCAGTTTACGCAAGGACCAGCCAGTTCGACTGTCTCAGATTGATCTATTCTCCGCAAGTTATTTTTGGCCATAATGTCAAGGAGATAGGTTTGTGACGACGGAGGAAGCAACGATGAAGAACGCCGCCATGTGTCTTGGTTCTGCCCTGCTGGGTGCCAGTCTTGTGCTATGGCTGCAAAACGGCGCATCGACGAGGTCTGCTGCTGCCGCTCCGCCGCCAAAATCACGCGCGACGGCCGAAGACGAGCCGCAACCATCGGCGACACAGAGGATTTCATTCCAGGCAACAGCAAACGAAACACTCCTCGACGATTCGTTAAGCGACATCATTTCGCCGCGAGTGTACGACGAAAACGGCTTGGCACCGGACGAAGCGGTCTCGGCCTTTGTTTACGAAGCCAACAATCGGAGCATTACCAATATAGCAACGCGATTCGGTGCAGCTCGCGGATTGTTCGGAGAAAATCCGACATCTGATTCCGGGTCTGGCTTTATTCTTGACCGAGAAGGCCACATTCTGACCAACAACCACGTCATTGAGAGTGCTCAACGTATTCTCGTCACATTGTACGATGGCCAGGAGTATGAAGGCGAACTTGTCGGAGCTGATCCGATCAATGACATGGCCGTGGTAAAGATAAAGGCCGCTCCGGAAGCACTGGTACCAGTCCGTTTTGCCGACTCCTCAAACTTGAAAGTCGGCATGAAGGTGTTTGCGATCGGAAATCCATTTGGTCTGGAACGCAGCATGACCACCGGCATTATTTCCAGCCTTGATCGCACACTGCCGGTGACACAGGCGCGTTCGATCAAATCCGTCATACAGATCGATGCCGCCATCAATCCTGGCAACTCCGGCGGGCCGCTGTTGAATTCTCACGGCGAAGTGATTGGGATCAACACCGCGATTGCGAGTAAGACCGGTCAGAATTCCGGGATCGGATTTGCGATTCCGTCCAATCTTTTGGCCCGTGTCGTTCCGGAACTGGTTGAGCACGGTCGTTTCATCCGTCCGGAGTTTGGCATCGATGAGGTGGCTCGCACAGAAAAAGGCCTGCGGATTGAATCGCTTGCTCCGGACGGCCCCGCAGCCAAAGCTGGACTGAAAGGTGCTGAAATTCGCCGAACACGGCGTGGTTTCGTGACGTTTGAAACTCGCGACATCACCCGCGCAGATGTCATTGTGGGTGTGAATGGCAAGAAGACATTGAAGCCGGATGAGTTTCTTTCAGAGGTCGAAAGTCATCGACCAGGTGACAAAATTTCAATTGAAGTCCTTCGTGACGGCCAGGTGATTTCTGTGCCGCTCGTGCTGAAGTAGAACTGAGAAGCCTCAATGACCGACGTGCATTCGGCAGCACAGCGATCTTTCAACATGTCCCGCATTGGCTCGCGGGACACAAGGCCGGAACTGATCGTGAGATCGATCGTGCATCGGATGGGATTCCGCTTTCGACTGCACCGCAGCGATCTACCCGGCAAGTCTGACATCGTGCTGCCGTCCCGCCGCAGAATTGAATGTTTTAGGACATATTCTGGCGAGGACTTGGACAAGAATGTCCAAACGACAGGAATCGCACCAGACCTGGAGCGTCAGGTTACTCTTCCCAAGCCTTACTTCGTTCCAGCGCGCGTTCCCAACGGCGGATTTTGGTTTCGCGTTCAGCGTTCTTCATCGCTGACGTAAACGTCGCGTCGGCTTTCCACTGTGAATCGATATCGCGTTTGTTCTTCCAGAATCCTACGGCGAGACCGGCGAGATACGCAGCACCCAGCGCTGTGGTCTCCAATACCTGAGGCCGCACGACCGGAACGCCCAGCAGGTCCGCCTGAAACTGCATCAGCAGGTTATTGGCGGAGGCACCGCCATCCACACGCAACTCACGCACTTTCAGTCCGGCATCGGCCTGCATGGCGTTCAGCACATCCGTCACCTGAAACGCGATGCTTTCCAGAGCTGCGCGGGCAATATGAGCGGATGTTGTCCCGCGCGTGAGTCCGATCATCAGGCCTCGCGCCCACGCATCCCAGTGCGGCGCTCCAAGGCCGGCGAATGCTGGCACGACAACCACACCGTCCGAATCGGACACCTGTGCGGCCAGCGTTTCGACGTCTGCGGAATTGCGAATAATTCCCAGCCCGTCGCGCAGCCATTGCACGACAGCACCGGCGATGAAGATACTGCCTTCCAGAGCGTACTCAGTCTTCCCATTGATCTTCCATGCCACCGACGTCAGCAAATTGTTCTTTGATATCATTGGCTTGTCACCGGTGTGCATCAGCATAAAACAGCCTGTGCCGTAGGTGTTCTTGACCATCCCCGGACGATGACACATTTGACCAAACAATGCCGCCGATTGATCACCCGCAATGCCTGCGATCGGGATCTCTCCACCAAGCAAGGTCGTGTTTCCAAACACTTCGCTCGACGACCGCACTTCCGGCAGTACTTCCCGAGGCACATCGAACAGTCGCAGCAGCTTTTCGTCCCAATCACCTTTGTGGATATTGAACAGCATCGTGCGGCAGGCGTTGCTGGGATCGGTGGCATGCACGCGGCCTTCCGTCAACTTCCACAACAACCACGAATCCACAGTCCCGAACGCCAACTCTCCTTTGCGCGCCCTCTGCTGTGCGCCCTTGACGTGCTTCAAAATCCATTGCAGTTTGGTGGCAGAAAAGTACGCATCCAGAATGAGTCCTGATTTCCTGCGAATCATCCGATCGGCCTTCTGCCCGCGGAGCTCGTCACAGACGTCAGCGGTGCGGCGATCCTGCCAAACGATCGCATTGCTGATCGCATCCCCTGTCCGTCGATCCCAGACAATCGTTGTCTCACGCTGATTCGTAATTCCGATTGCTGCAATCTGGCGCGCATCGACCTGAGCATCTCGCAGGACCGCTTTGGCCGTAGCTAACTGCGACCCCCAGATTTCTTCGGGATCATGTTCAACCCAGCCCGGTTTCGGAAAATGCTGAGTAGTCTCCTGCTGCGCCGAAGCCACTGCAATTCCCGCATGATCAAACAGGATGGCTCGACTGCTGGTCGTGCCCTGATCAAGTGCCAGCACAAATTTCATGGAAGAACCTTCCCATTTACCCTGCAATCAGTTTCTCAAACGCCTGCCGTTGTTCGATCAGTGCGGCGACCTTGTCCGCAGGTTCGGTACGAGCTTCAAGCAGAATCCAGCCTGCGTATTGAATGCCTTTGAACAGACGGAAAAGTTCGGCATACGGATAATCATCCATCGTCAATTCTCGCACATGCACAGTTGCACCGAAACGATCTTTGACGAGATTAAAGTTGTGTTCCAGCCCATCGCCTTTCAAATCTTCCGCATTGGAATTCCAGCAGACGGCGACGTTTGGATGCGTGGCCACATCAAAAATCGCCTTCATCACCGGCAAATCCTGTGTCCCAGATCCATGGACTTCGACGCGAATCTGCTGCCCGTACTGCTGCCCGTATTCCGCAACTTCGTTCAAGGCGATGCCGATTTGTTCGATCGTTTGTTTGTGAGGAACATCTTTCACAAAGCCGTTTGGTTTGACTTTGACACCCGAACCGCCGCAATCGTGCATGAGCTGAATGTACTGCTTGGCAAGTTCGATATTGGCCTTCACTTTGTCCGGATCAGCGTCGTGAAACTGGGCATTCGATCCATAACCGATGAGCTCCACAGAACTCGCTTCGAATCGTTTCCGGACAGCCTCACGCTCTGCCTTTGACAACACAGGTTCGACTGCGTGACGATGTTCGGTCCGCAGCTCAACTCCTGACAACCCGGACTTCTCGCATACGTCAATCAGCGTCGGCAAGTCCATATCCTTGCCCCACTGATATGTCACCAGCCCGAAACGCATCCCGCTGCCAGGCGAATTCTTCGGCCCGTACGGCTGCGGTCCCGCCAGCAATGTGTCAGAGATCCGAAGCCCCGCGACAGCAGCAACCGCCGCTGAAGATGCACCAAGCATCGAGCGGCGATCCAGTAGGGTTCGTTGAGCAGAACGTGTCATCAAAGCACCTCATACACAGATTGCCAGATATCGACCAAACCACGCGCCCAACTATACCAAACGACTTCGGTAGTTGCACCTTCGAGTCACCATTCGCACCGCAGGTGCAGTCGCGGATCTCGGTAGGCCGGACCGGAGCCTATTTTTGAGCGTGAACCTTTGGTGATTGACAGGACGGCCCACGAGTTGTATTATAAGTCAACATTGCGGGAAGCTACGAATGCCGTATTTTGCGTTCATCTGGAATGAAGAGCCAGATGGAAATGTCGAGCATATTGCCGAACATGGTTTGACACCAGAGGACGTCGAAGAGGTGCTGTTCAATCCGGTGGATCGAGACGTGAGTCGCTCGTCCGGTTTGCCGATTGTTTTTGGATTCACGCCGGACCGCCGCTATATAATGGTGGTTTACGAACAAATCGACGCGATCACGATTTATCCGGTGGCCGCTTACGAAGTCGGGGAATGAAGATGGCCAACGAACGAGGCGAGCGAATCTACCGCAAAGCAACCGACGAAGAACGTAAGCGTCACACAACCGTTCGGGAACAGATTGAGGTCGAGTTGCCGGACATTAAGCAACGTGCCCGACATCGACTGGCGCTCATCAAGAAGGAGGGTACGCCGCTGCGACAGGTACTTGCGGCATTACGTGCCGAGCGAGAGCGTCAGGGGTTGAGCCTGTCGGACATCAACGAGCGAACAGGAATTGACAGAGCCGCACTGTCAAGGCTGGAAAACAATGAGAATGCCAATCCGACATTGGCCACGCTGGAGCGGTACGCAGAAGCTGTCGGCAAGCAAGTGGTCGTATTGCTGTCCGAGCCGACCGCTCAATGATCCAACACCTATGCTTCGATCAGCCCTTCGCGAATTGCCCAGCGGCAGAGATCGACGCGGTCGGTGGCTCCAATGGCGCGCATGATGCGGTACTTGTGACTTTCAACGGCTTTCTCTGAAATCGACAGGGCTTCTGCCACTTCGGACACGCGTCGGCCTTCGGCGATGCTGAGAAGGACGTCCCATTGACGATCGGTGAGCTTCTGCATTTGAGCGCTTGCAATACAACGAAACTGGCCGTCTCGCAGCAGTTGCAGGCGAGCATTCAGGTGTTCGGACAGCACCGCAGTCCCAGCCGCGATCTGGCTCAATTGTTCGCTGATCTTTTTCACTGCGTCGGCTCGCGACAACATGCCCGTGACTTTGTTGTTGGCGATCAGATCCAATTGGCGGTCGGTGAGCGAATCTGCAAAGACAGCGATCTTTGTTTCGCCAAGCCGCACGGCAAGGTCAGAGAAAATATCTCGCAGCCCGGCGACGATCAGGCGTTCGCCAACCAAGACGACCTGCGGACGTTGACTGCGAATCATCTGCAGAAGTTCTGAAGAACTTGAGACTGCGGTGACGTTGCGAAAACCTCCGTAAGCTTTGAGGCACCACGCGATTGATTCAGCGTTGACTCGACTATTGTCCGCAATAACTGCATCCGTAGTCTGGCTTTGCGGAAGTTCTGTCTTAGCCGGACGACTTTCCACGAGTGTTTGCATGACGAGCTTGCTCCTTCAGTGCTCTGACGCGACCAATCTGCCAAACGCGATTCGTTGATCATTGTTCTGCATCCCTGCGGAACGTCGTTCAACTCTGCGGATTGTAACCACATTTCGCGTGTTTTGCCGAGAGGACTTTCCTAGGCAGAACATATCCTCCTTCGCGCATGAGGGTTCTCCCACAGCGTGAATGTTTAACCTGAGCTAACGGCGAGGATTCCTTTAAAGCAAAACGCCTCGCCGTTGGCTTTTGAAGTTGCGCGTTTCAGGTCCGGAGGACCGACATATCCAATGCCGGTGGTGTAAGCCACCGGAACGCGTGGTTAAAAGAATCTCAGGCCTGAAGGGCCGACACACTGGTGCCTGTGTCGGGCCTTCAGGCCTGAATCGCCGTATTTTACGTGTTCCGGTGGCTCGCGGTCTGTTGATTTAAGTTTGTAGTCCCGCCTTTAGGTGGCTTTGGGGCCGAACTGCCAGCGAATTCCGGCTGAAGCCGGGACTACGAACAGAATTGGGACTAATCAACACTCCGCTCGCGCCACCGGCAGGTGATGTGCCGGGCTTCCAGCCCTAACGAAGTGCGCAACTTCAAAACCGTTGGCTCGGGTCAAACTAAAAAGGCCGATTCTAGAATGGAGATTTGGCTAGGGGCAAATCGCGAAAATTAATTTGGAAAATATGATTAGACTGGGCAAAATAGGCCCGGAAGCGGGCATAAATGTGCATTCTGCATGAGAACAGGGCGATTGGGCGAATGCGCTACGTGAGTGACGTCCCTCCGCGACTCGCGTTCCTCACGACGACCAACACCGGAGATGTCGCGTTGTTTGGGTCTCCTTCGATACGAGATGTTTCGAAGCAGTTTGTCGGCAATTCGGCGATCCATTGCTCCACGATCGCTGCTTCTTCAAGTCCCCCGATGTGGCCACGGTAGGCGATGATTGTGATGGTTCCCGCAGGCAAAAGCATTTCGCTGGCGACCTGGATCGCAGCGCGCGTGGAATTTGCGGCAGTCGCGATCTGTTTGTCGCTGCCGGGCAGATATCCGAGGTTGAACATCACGGCTTTAACACGGAGCCCGGATGTTTGCAGTTTTGTGAGTTCGCTGACATGATCGGCGAGTCGCAGGTCTGCGGTGAGGCCGGCTTTGGCCAGACGGTCCAACGTGTTGTCGATCGCTGATTGCTGAATGTCGATCGCGATCGTGCAGCCAGCAGTTCCCACAAGAGCCGCCAGCATTTGCGTGTCGTTTCCATTGCCTGCGGTAGCATCGATCACGGTGTCGCCAGGTTGCACGACTCTGCGGATCACGTTGTGTGCAAGTTGAGTCAGCGATTTGGGACGGCTGGACTTGCTGGTCGTTGGCTCTGTGTGGATATTCCTTGGCAGAAAATCGATCACTTCGTGCAGATCCCTGTTGATCGGTTCCCCAGACATCAGATCGTTCAATGCCTGCGCCGTGACAGGTGCCAGCAATGCGCCGCGGGAACCAAGTCCGTTCACAACAAACACACGATCGTTTCCGGGATGCCGGCCGACGACCGGCTTGCGTCGCTTCATACCCGCACGCACAGCTGCGACGTGATCGATCACTACAGGCGTCTCCGCCGTGATCTGTTTCAGGCCCTCTAGGATCTCCTTGCGCCCGGCAGCCGTGGGTTCGTTGTTCAGAGTAGTCCTGTCGTACGTCGCTCCAATCAGAAAACTGACTCTACCGTCAGCGAGAGAATCCATGACTTCACGCATATCCGGCACGAGCCAGATGCCCTTGTGTATGACTCTGTCTTCCTTGTAGTTCGACAATTGTACTCGCAGGATTTCACCCTTTACCGCACCATCGGGAATTTGGGGAAACCAGCGGTTCCGGATAGCCTGATGGCCCTGGCAGTAGACGACTGTTGAACTACGAACATCAACCAGGGCAACGTACACACCGCTTTTATCGATGACGATGTCTGTGTCTGAATTCAATTCGGCCTGTAGGTACTGTCCGAGCGACGAAAAATACTGCCGAGTCTGGTCAAGGAACAGTGGAACGTTCAGCCGCGCTGCGTCGCGCATTTCGATGCCAATGACTTTACCCGCTTCGTCTTTGATCGGTGCAAAACGACTGCCTGACGAGCTGAGTTTTTGTTCGAAGATCGTATGTTCGCCTTCGTTCATAAATCGGCGAATCGCTGGTTTCTCATCCAGCAGTTGGCAATTCAATTCGCGTTCGATACGGCGATAAAATGCAGCGGCGTGTCGGTAGCACTCCTCATATCGGTGCGTTTCGGCCATTCGGCGGCCTGTGACGGGGGTGATCAAACCGGCGGCTATCCTGGACGCTGTGATTTCCTCGCCGCGATCCACCATCATCAACTCGCGACCTGCCCAGTGGAGTGACCATGCGATGCACGAACCCGCTATACCTTGGCCCACGATCAGAACATCAACGTCTGGCACGCTTCACCGTCACCGATCGAATGTACGCTATGAACTGACGATCTTGCGGATCAGTCTGAACTCAGTGCTTCCTGACACCTGGATGCTCGTCTTGACACCTTACTCTTATGCAGCCTAGTCGTCAACTTCCTGTTCGTCCATTTTTCCGCCGCCGCTTGCTGTTCCGTGCCGTATCTTCCTGCTGCCGTAGAAAGTGAGCTTCAGATCGTTGTCTTTTTTGCTCGCTGCCGTTTATCCTGCGACACGTATTCCGCTCTCTGCTCACTTCATTCCCGACCTTTTCCAGAAAGGTTCCCGCCATGGCTGTTACGCCAGCTCAAAGTCGTCGTTCGTTTCTTCAGACCACTGCTGCCGGATCTGTCGCCGTTCTGTCTTCGTCACTTTTTGTTTCGGAAGCAGGTGCAAAGCCTTCCCGAGGTCTGCTGGAAAAGCTCAACATCGCCTGCATCGGCACAGCGAATCGAGCGGCTGAAGATGTCAACGGTGTGATCGGCGAAAACATCGTCGCCATCGTGGATGTCGATTCAAATTACCTCGACAAAGCCAAGGCGATGCTGATTGAAAAGAATCACCTCGAACCACGCTGCTACGCCGACTACCGCGAAATGATCGATGTTGAAGGTGACAAGATTGACGCGGTTGTGATTGGTACCCCGGATCATCATCACGCTCCGGCGTCTATTCGCGCGATCCGAGCGGGCAAACATGTGTACTGTGAAAAACCGCTGACTCATACTGTATTTGAAGCGAGACTCATTGCGAAAGCCGCCGCTGAAAAGGGCGTGGCGACTCAGTTGGGAACACAGATCCACGCCGAAAACAACTATCGCCGAGTCGTCGAAATCATTAAGGCTGGCGTGATTGGCGATGTGACTGAGGCTCATGTGTGGGTCGGTAAGGAATGGGGCGGCGGAGAGCGGCCCGCGAAAGGCGAACCTGTTCCGGCGAACCTGAACTGGGATCTGTGGCTTGGCCCGGCTCCTGAGCGCCCCTACGCTGACGGCCGATATCATCCGGCAAACTGGCGGCGATGGTGGGATTTCGGTCAGAGTACGCTGGGTGACATGGGCTGCCATTTTATGGACTTGCCGTTCTGGGCGCTCGATCTTCGTCATCCCACACGTTGTGAAGCGGAAGGCCCCCCAGTTCATCCTGAGACGGGTCCGCTCGGACTAATCGTCAGGTACGACTTCCCTGCGCGTGCATCGATGCCTGCCTGCAAACTCACATGGTACGACGGCGACATGATTCCAAAGAAAGTCAACGGTCAGGCTGTGCCTGCAAACGGTGTCATGTTTGTCGGGACTGGCGGCATGATGTTTGCTGATTACAGCAAATACAAACTGTTTCCTAGTGACAGGTTCCGCAACTTCACGCCGCCAGCGGCGACGATCCCGAACTCGATCGGCCATCATGCAGAATGGATCAAGGCCTGCAAAGACGGTTCTCCGACCACCTGTAACTTCGATTACTCCGGTGCGCTGACGGAAGCAATATTGCTGGGCAACGTTGCTTATCGTGTCGGCAAGCCTCTTGATTGGGATGCCGAGAAACTCGTGGCTACGAATGCGCCAGAGGCCGCGAAGCTGATTAATAAGGAATATCGAGCGGGTTGGGAAGTGGCGTAAAAGCCCTGACAAATCCTGCGTGAGCCGCGATGTTTGTGGTCGTGTTTCAGTCAAGGGGACAGCGGACGTCTGATACTTCACACGGTCATGAGTGAGAGAATTGGCGCACGAGCGGCATGCGTCAGCTTGCCGGTACAAAAACGAGGTACCGGAGTCCTCACGCCGCTCCGCTCGCCAGACTCATTTTTGGCCGCGCAATGCGCGGCCCATTGAAGTTACGGGTTCACGTTCTCCGCGTCGGTCCAAATATCAGTTCGGAACGGAGACGCAGGCAGATCGGCACCGTTATTCAGATTTGGCTCAGCCAGCTGGTGCCAGCCGAAGCGGGCGGCGACAGGTTTGTTGACTGCGTCGGCGGTCACAACGACTGTTTCACCGGCGATCGTCGCAGTCGCTTTGACAAACTTCTTGTCTTCACCGGCAATCGACCACCAAGAAAGGTCCTTGCCATCACGCGACTTCAGACCGGCTGCATGATCGAATGTAATGACGACCTTGTTGCCGTCTGCTTTCATAGACTTGTACAGCGGGCCCGAGTAAACCAGATCGACATTGCCATAAGTGTTCGCCAGTGCCCACAGAGAAAGTCGATGGCCGACTTCCTGCTTGTTCGGCGGATGAATGTCGTTGAGCGTTGTGATATCGGTCAGCACGGCCATTCCTGTGTTCTTGACCGCCAGCGTTGCAGCCTGAGCTTCCCAGATACCAGCCAGCCGAGTCGGATCACCGCCGTAGTTGTACGGAGCCAGTTGTGCGAACAGGAATGGGAAGTCGCGGTTGCCTTCTTGATTCCAGACGGAACGCCAGCCTTCGATCAGGCCTTTCTTCAGCTGAAAGTAGTGCATTCCCTGACCGTTGTTTGATTCGCCCTGATACCACAGGAACCCGCGAATACCAAACGGAACAATGGGATGAATCATCCCATTGTAGAGGCCTGTATGCTGGTAGTTGCTGTTGAGCGGATGGCCGGGAAGATTCGATGGCACTGCTGGCAATGCATCACCCGGCTTTGCAGAATCGACGGCATGGTTGTAAACCTTGATCGCGTCTCTATAGTGAGCCAGAGCATCGGCGTAGCCATTCAGCATGCCGAGCATTTCGTTCTTCTCACCGTCAAGTTCAGGAATCGCAGTGTATCCCTGCGGCGGAATCCAAGGTTGAATTCGAGTTCCGCCCCAGGCCGTTGTGATCAAGCCAACAGGCATGTCCAGCTTCTGATGGATCTCACGACCAAAGAAGAACAGAACGGCTGAAGATCCAGCGACCGTTTCCGGTGAGCACTCAACCCACTGAGCCGCCACATGCTCTGACGGCGTTCCTGACGGGATGAGCGGAATCATGAACAGCCGAATTTTAGGAAACTTCGCGCTCGCAATTTCCTGCGGCCCGTTCGTTGACTGAGCAACGTTCCACTGCATGTTCGACTGGCCAGAACCAGCCCAGACTTCTCCGATCAGGATGTTGGAGACTTTGATCTCATTCTTTCCCTTCACGGTCATCTCGTGCGGACCACCGGCGGTTTTGACGGCGGGAAGCGTGACCCTCCACTTGCCAGCTCCATCCGCAGTGCCTTTGACGCTGGATTCACCCAGCGTCACAGTGACCTCTTCTCCAGCATCGGCCCAGCCCCAGATCGGAAGCGGAATGTCCTTCTGCAGGACCATGTTGTTACTGATGATTTCCGGCAATCGAACATCGGCCTGAGCAGCAGAGACGCCTGCGAGCATTGCGCCCAAGGCTGCGATCAGATATCGTCGAACGTTCTTCATACTGCGTTACTCCTGTTTTGCTGTCACTGCTGTTTTTGAATGCTTATAAGCACCAGTGATACATTATACAGGCAATGTGAGCAACTGTCAGTGGACAGCAGTCAGTGATCGATAGTTTAACAGGCTCTCTCTTCTTTCTTCCTATTTCTTCTTATTCATCGACGGGGACGAACGTTGTCGAATACTTTGAATCAACCAGTGCGGTAGTCGTTGCTGCTCTGCGTTCTGTCGACGACATTGATGCGTGCGAGCGCAGACGACGCGGTTTTATCGACTGGCGGAACCGCTGGCCTAGAGGCGGTGGCCTTTCCGGGAGAGTCATGGGAATCTCGCACTCCGGAACAGATGCAGCTGGATGCCGGAATTCTCGATTAGCTTGCCACCACTCTTGTCGGTCGAGGCTGTGTGATCAGGCACGGCTACGTCGTAAAGAGTTGGGGTGATCAGTCCGAACGAGGCGACTGAGCGTCGTCCGCCAAGCCGGTCCTGAGCACGCTGCTGTTCTTTACTGTCGAGGAAGGACTTGCCAAAAGCGTGGATCAGCCGCTCGTCGATTTCGGCTGGGATCTTTCTGACAAAGATGGGACAATGACTACGCCATTCAGCTCTAACAGAAAACACTATTTGACAAGGTCTTCAAGGAAGATGCGAAGGCATCGGCAGAGCGATCAACGCGGCTTGGAGGATTGCAGCTTGAGGATCGTCTGGGACTGATGCTGCATGTGGTGCATCAGGAACAGGAAAACGATCAACTGCTCGACGCGGGTGAACTGGGTCCGCATCGACGTGTGAGGTTCCGAGGCCGAATGGATCGTGGCCTACGACACCTGGCCTCGACAGCCGGGCAAGCATCTGGATATCGCGTGTGAGAACTACCAATTGGTAATCCACCGACCGATGCCGACAAAGACTGAGTCGCGCTCGTGCGAATGAACCCCTGAAAGCCGTGGATTCGTGATCGGAAACGAGCACAGAAGTTTTTGTACAATTGTCCCGAGAACAAAAAATTCCTGACTCTAACGGATTCTATGTGCGAAGGTTTTATTCAGGAATTTAGAACACTAATCTGCGCTGATCTTCACTAATCCGGATTAGCGAAGATTAGTGCAGATTAGTGTTCCACATCTTTTTTCCACGCAAATTGGTTGGGCGAAAGCA
>CANJQC010000072.1 GCA_947476295.1 Planctomycetaceae bacterium
GTAATCGGTAATCGGTAATCGGTAATCGGTAATCGGTAATCGGTAATCGGTAATCGGTAATCGGTAATCGGTAATCGGTAATCGGTAATCGGTAATCGGTAATCGGTAATCGGTAATCGGTAATCGGTAATCGGTAATCGAGAATCGGTAATCGAGAATCGAGAATCAAGAACCTGAGGCCTGAAGGGCCGGCACACGGGCGATTGTGTCGGCTCTTCAGGCCTGCATTACGGTATTTCCCGTATTCCGGTGGCTCACGCCACCGGCAGACACTATGCCGGGCTTCCAGCCCTGATGAAACGCCCAACTTCAAAACCACCGGCATTGGGTTAATCGAAAAAAACATCGCCATTTTCTGATGATTCAGCAGGGCTTTGAAAAATATTGCCTCATCCGGCACAGTTTGGTCAGCCAACGCCTCAGAATCAAGCGCCCCGGTCCGAACAGAGCCGTGCGACCCGCAAATTCCACCTGTTGTGATTGTAGCGATAAAATCCATGCGTCCTTTCAAATTCACACGCAGGTTGCCGTTGCACACCGCCTGTTCGTGAAAGGCAACCTAAGTTTGGGACATCCCCTTACTGCATCGAGCAGTTTGTTGCTACGGACAGCAACCGAATTCAGTGCGATTTGCATGTGAACGACTTTCGCTCGACGCTGACATTGCACACGTTCTTAACATACAGCGCGGACTATTCGTCTGGAATTCCGGCTGGCGCTACACCTCCTGAGGGGACAGTTTTCATGGCTCGCAATACATCGGGCTCCTTGCTGGTCGTCGATGATGATCGCTACATTCAGTCTGCGATGGCTGACTATCTTCGCAGTCTGGGTCATCGGACCGAGACAGCATCCAATTGCTCCGAAGCCATCGAGCGTATGGAGGAGTTTCCATTCGAAGTCGTGGTCTGTGACGTGAATCTTCCTGATCAGGACGGATTTCATCTGCTGCAGTGGTCGCGTGAAAATGCTCCGGAAACATCTGTGATTCTGCTCACGGGGTTTGGCACCATCGAAAGTGCTGTCGAAGCCATCCGTATGGGTGCATTCGATTATCTGACAAAACCTGTGATCGACGAAGAATTGCGATTCTCCATCGATCGCGCCATGAGCCAGCGTCAGATTCTCGACGAAAACAAGAAGCTGAAAGCTCAGTTGACTCAGCGATTCGGACTCTCGAGCATCGTAGGCAAAGACTATAAGATGCTGAGAATGTTTGAGTTGATTGAAAGCGTCGCTGATACTCGAACAACTGTGCTGATCCTGGGTGAAAGCGGAACTGGCAAGACCATGACCGCACGCTCCATACATCAGCTCAGTAATCGCCGCGACAAACCGTTTGTCGAAGTGGCCTGCGGATCGCTCCCGGAATCGCTGCTGGAAAGTGAACTGTTCGGCCATGTCTCCGGTGCGTTCACTGGTGCGTCGCATGACAAGATCGGCAAGTTCCTTCAGGCTGACGGCGGCACGCTGTTTCTGGACGAAGTTGCAACCGCGTCAGCCGCATTGCAGGTGAAACTGCTGCGAGTCCTTCAGGATCGTGAATTCGAACCGGTCGGCGGGAACGTGACTCACAAGGTTAACGTGCGACTTGTCCTCGCGACGAACGAAAATCTGGAAGAATGCGTGAACCGAGGCACGTTTCGGGAAGACCTTTACTATCGCATCAACGTGATCGCAATGACTCAGCCGCCTTTGCGAGACCGCATCGGCGATATTCCTCTGTTGGCCGAACACTATCTGCAGGTGTTCAACGAACAGACGGGGCGCAAGATCACTGAGATCGATGAAATGGCCATGCAGGCGATGCAGCACTATCACTGGCCTGGCAATGTCCGCGAACTGGTGAACGTGATTGAACGAGCAGTTGTCCTGTGCCGCGAAAATTACATCACAGCTGCCGACCTGCCTGAGAAGTTGTTTGCCAGCCGCGAACACCGCGCCAACATTGAAGCACACCTTGGAGGAGCCTCATTGAAGTCGGCTTTGACAGAACCAGAACGGCACCTGATCATTCAGGCACTGGAAGCCAGTGGTTGGAATCGCCAGAAGACTGCCAAGACCCTCGGCATCAACCGCACAACCCTGTATAAGAAAATGAAACGTTACGAGATCGATTTCGAATCCGTGTACAAGCACGTTTAAGCATGGTCGTTTGACCCTGCAATTTCCAAAGGCCCGGCATCTCAATGATGCCGGGCCTTTTTCGACGACCACACACATCACCATCGGCACGGCACACGATTGACTCAGGGCGAGCATCCTTACAGACTACTGCTGTGTCAGGCTTTAAAAAAGGGGTCAGGAACCAATAGCCAAATCGCCCAGAGGGTGCTCCCGACTAACGGTTCCTGACCCCTTGTTTTAAAGTCACGCATTTCTGACAGGAATTAGACGATGAAGTGTTTCGCCTGTAAGGCTGAGATTCAGGACTATTCCAGCATCTGCCCTCAATGCGGAAAGGATCCGCAGCCGAATCCGTACGAAGCACCTAATGCAGGATGGGCGCGGCCCGCAAGCAATCCCAGCGAAGGCGATGCGACTGGCGGCATTATTCCCTACAAAAACCCAAAGGCACTGATTGCCTACTATCTTGGCATCTTCAGCGGCTTGCCTTTCATCGGATTCTTCCTCGCCGTGCCAGCGGTTGTGCTGGGCATCATGGGACTCCGCGACCGCACCAGAAATCCCGCCATCAAGGGCAGCATTCATGCCGGGATCGGAATTGGTTGTGGTGCGATTTTTACGCTGCTGTGGGGTGGACTGATTATTCTCTTCATTATCACTGCGTTGACGCGCGGACGTTGATCGTGAATCATGGCTGCAAGTCGCAATCTCCACGGCACATTCGATCGTGATCGCATCCTGTCTGACAGCGATATTCGCCACATCGAATACCACGACACGCTGCCATCGACAAACACGACCGCCCTGGAATTGCTCGGCCCACTGCTCGACAACACACCCGCTTTGGTGCTGACGTCAAGTCAATCCGCCGGACGCGGACGAAAAGGCAACCTCTGGTGGTCGTCCGGTGGCGCGCTAACGTTTTCGTGGGTGGTCGATGCCGCTCACCTGCCAGTCACCATTGAACGCCGTCCAATGGTTTCACTCGCAGCAGGACTTGCCGTGCGTGATGCCCTGCTGAATCTGATGCCGAACTGTCCGTTCGTGCTCAAATGGCCAAATGATGTACTCATCGGCGACCACAAAGTCTGCGGCATCCTTGTCGAACAGCATTCGGTCGATCAGCGTCAGGCCGTCATCATTGGTATTGGTGTGAACGTAAACAATTCCATGCGCGACGCGCCTTCTGAGATTGCGCAACGAGCCACCTCGCTGTTTGACCTTGAAGGACACACTTTTGATCTAAGCACTGTGCTGATTGCGATCCTGCAAAGACTCACGTATCGCATCAATCAGTTGACAACACAACCTCGGCTGGCGCTTGCAGAAACGAATCGCCACAACGTGCTGACCGGCCGCATCGTGACTTTGCAAATTGGCGATTCCACAATCACCGGCCTGTGTGTCGGTGTCGATGACGACGGTCAGCTGGTCCTGCAAACTGAACTGCAGTTACATCGCTGCGCCAGCGGGATTGTGGTGAAGTGGGAGTAAGCCCGACTGTGCGAAAAGCCCATTCCTGGGGCGATGCCCAAGGCTTTCACATTGTGCCGCGTTGCGGCGAACCGCCACGGCAACGCGATCCGTGCTGACGGAACAAGAACAGGATAATTCGATAACCCCGATAGACTCGACTTTTACGCAGGCCAGGGCGGGCCAGTGCTGTGCAAAAGAGACGCATTCGGCACGATTCTTATGTCGTTTTTTTTAGACACATGTTGGAGGCAGACACTCTCTCGCTACTGCTCAACCCGTGATTGCGGGAAGCACGAAGAAATTCAGGCGAGATTCACTTTTTTGTTAATTCTCTCCCGGTTTGAGCCTAACGTTCAATTACCGTTACAAACTTCAATACGCCGTTGATTGTGGATCGCTGGCGTAGGGTGAAGTGAAAACGGCGAGTCCGTACGATGGACAACGCTCATGAAATTGGCCCAGCCGCAACAACGTGGCCACAAACATAGGCCTCGGACAGGAACTGCGATTGTTGAAGTCGCGATCTGCTTCCCCGTATTCATGCTGATTCTCATGGGAATCATCGAGTTTGGGCGGGCAATGTCCGTCAATCAGATGCTCAATTCTGCATCTCGCATTGGCTGCCGCGCAGCGATTCTCGACGGGTCTTCCAACAGCAGCGTTACCAGCGTTGTGAAACAACACGTCGCCAGTACGCTGGGGTGCCAACCAGCAAGCGTTACGGTGGCAATTTCAGTGACTTCCGGTCGGACTGGAGATGCGATCCCCGACGTGTCAACGGCAACGACTGGAGATCTGGTTGAACTGGATGTCTTCGTCCCGCTCGCTGACGTTAGCTGGTCCGTCAAAAACTGGTTGGGCACATCAAAAATTCACGGCGAATGCGCAATGCAGCACGAATAGAGTTCGCGGGTACTGTGATTCCGTTTGAATCACTTCCCTTAGGACTGTTCCGTACGTTCAAATCTCAAAACCAAACAAGGAGACTGTCATGAAACGTTGTTTACCTCCATCGAACGTCAAATACAAAAAACGGCGGACGGTTGTCGCGTTGTGTCTGACGTTGTCGCTGTCCCTAGTTGATTCGGCTTTCCCTCAATCACTAGGAAGTACGCTCGAACGCGTCGAAGAAGACTGGGTAGCGTTGCTTGCGGAACCGGAGTCCGCAATAACGTCACCTCAGATCATGAATTTTATCTCACCAGTTCAATCGACGTCAGGAATCTTCGGACTGGTGCAGGTTAATCATCGTGGTGCCCCGGAATTTTCCGGCGGGGGCTTGCAGGTACAGGGATGGGTTGGCTCCTCGTTGAACAGCTCAAAAAATGCAAGCAGAACTGATGTACTCACCCAGAATTCAGACGCTGTTCGTTACACAGTCGCAATGCAAAAGGTGAGCCGTGGGATCAGGATTGAACTTCTCAATGGTAGTTCAAGAACGTGGGGGCGTTTTGCTACGACACCCGTTTCGGTGACCGTACCCGTGGACGAACCATCGCTTGAAGAGTATTCGCCGGATTTCTCGGTTGCCAACACCAGTGTGAATCTCGGTGCGCATCGCGTGGACCTGCTTTATCTTACGACGACGCGGCGCACCTACAGCGACGGACAGACGGTGACTGACACGACCGACAGAGTGATACATCGCTACCAACTGAGTATCGAAGACATCTCACTTGCCGAATACGAACAAAATCCTGAAGACTACAACATCGAAATCACGGAATAGCCATCGTAAGAATGCTGAACTATATCAGCACGCGGCGGCAAGTATTAGCACGAATCCTTTGTGTAAACACTGTTTCGGCCACTTATTACGCTGGAGAACGAAGATGAACAAACTAAAGACAAGATTACCCGCATTGAAGCGGAATGACTGCAAACTCGATCGTCGCGGTACAGTGATCGTGCTGGCGGTGGCCATGTTGGTCATTGTCTTTGGCATCGCCGCTTTTACGGTGGATTTCGGAATATTAAACGTTACGAAGGGACAGGTGCAGAATGCTGCAGATTCGGCCGCGCACGCCGCCATGCAGGAGCTTGTCAACGGCATCGGCCCTGGCGCGACAGTGACGTCGCAGGCAGCGTCGGAAGCCGCCGGCGCAACGGCTAGAAACATGGTCAACAAGTTTCGTTCGGGCGATGTCAATTCGACCAATTTGTCCGTTGAACGTGACATGCGATTCGGACGACGTTCCTGGGATTCCACAAACAACCAATGGGTTAAAGAATGGGGTGTAACGCCCTACAACATGGTGGAAGTCTCCGTGCGACGAACCAAAGCCGCAGGCGCGCCACTGGGGACAGTATTCAGTCAATTTCTGGGATTCGACTCCTTCGACGTACAGGCCCGATCCGTTGCATCTGTGGCACCAATCACCGGATTTAGCTTGCCGCCTGGTTCCAGTTCAACAATCAGTCTGCTCCCAATTGCACTTGACGTGAACACCTGGAACGCCCTCGTCCAGCAAATCCATTCAGGCACGCCAAACGGCTTTCAGGACAAGGATCGCTACAACAAGGCATCCGGAACTGTTTCTTCAGGATCAGACAGCATCCCGGAAGTGAATATCTATCCTGAGGCGAACAGCAACATGCCATCTGGCAACCGAGGGACCGTAGACATCGGCTCCCCGAACAACAGTACGACGGACCTGAAGAGGCAAATTACGCAGGGTTTGAACGCCTATGACCTGTCGTTCTTTCCAAATGGCGAACTGAAGTTTAACAGCGAGGGAGTTCTGTATCTCAATGGTGACACAGGGATTAGTGCGGGCATCGAAGCCTCGCTCAAGTCGGTTATCGGAACAACAGGTGCGTTGCCCATCTTCATTTCTGTCTCAGGACCAGGCAATAACGCGACATATACGATTGTCAGATTTGTGGGTGTACGAATTATGGCGGTCAACCTGAGAGGTGGCCCGATGCAACGGTACGTACGAGTTCAACCAGCGTCGTACTCAACATCATTCACGACCCGTGGAGAAGTGCCGATAAATCTCGATTCGCTGCTTAGCCAGCCGCTGCTGATCGAATGAGTCCCCACACCGAGTCACGGACACGGCCCTTCTCTCTCCCCGGATGTCGATCGAAGTGACTTTCAGTGTCATTGAAACTAGGTAAACTCGACTGCTTGCCCGCAGCCCCAAAAAACTGTGCCAAACTGTTGTCTTTCTATTGTGTCGAATGGCACAAATCTTGTCCCGAACGCAATCGAATCGCCTAGTGCAGTCGCGGACGATTGCGATTTTGGGTAGTTTAGGTTAACTTGGTTGCTTCTGATTTTTGTATCTCACGGAGGCAACGATAATGGAATTCGAAAAGCTGACTGCGGAAGAGCGACTCATTGCCGAACAGGCGATCCTGAATTTTCGATCACTCAACAAAGCGTGTGATGATGCGAAGGATGGCACTGTTCTCGCTGTCGCGGAGAAGCTCGCGATGATTCAGGGGCGGAAACTCATTCAGCAAACACTGCAGACATCATTGGAGTTGCAGGCTCGCGCGATCGAAAAAAAAGTGAAGTGAGCCGAGCCTGTTCGTGTGGACGAACAAAGGCTCATCATGGTCGCAAGCCGCGAGTCGTGATGACGTCTTCCGGAGAAGTCTGTCTGTCGCGAGTTTACTTTCGCTGCGTCGCCTGTGGTAACGGTGGATTCGCGGCGGATGGGCGTCTGGGAATTCATGGTCGTTTCATGGAATGCGTCTGATCTGCGGCCATGGGTTAGGGAGGCTTTTCGCTGCTTTATTCACAAGCCGGTGTCTGTATGGATTCAACACCAGAATAAAAGCGATGGCGGAAGCGGACGATGCACATTGCGAAACGTATTCTATTGTCTTAACTTTTGGTGATTGCCTTGTTCACATGGTTTCAGCAAACGTTGATGTATCCAGCCGGTCGGGCCAACCAATTGGCTGTCGCCGACTATCCGTTGACCACGGAGAAATTCTCAACGTCTTCGGATGTTGAAATCGTTTCCGGCAACAGCGAAACAATTCGCGGCTGGTATCTGCAGGCGAAAAAAGAGCGAGGCCATCGATTGGTGCTGTTATTCCACGGAAACGGCAGCCACCGCGGGCGACGTGTACCGTGGTATGACCTCTGTTCGTCAATCGATGTTGATGTCCTAGCGGTGGATTATCGTGGCTATGGAGATTCGGAAGGTCGGCCCTCGGAGAAAGCTCTGACGGAAGACGCGGCCGCCTCATGGAAATATGCCACACAGACACTGGGCTATCGGCCAGATCAAATTATCATCCTCGGAGAATCGCTGGGCGGTGGCGTGAGCGTCAAACTGACATCAATGATCTGTCAACAGGATGACCAGCCAGCCGGACTCATTCTGGTTTCAACTTTCTCATCCATGCTGGATGCAGCTCGCAACCGCTTTTGGTGGCTGCCAGTCAGATTTCTGCTGATTGATCGGTATCGCTCGGATCTGGAAATACCTCATGTGACTTGTCCAGTGCTGCAGTTTCACGGTTCCAGCGATTCCATTGTCCCGCTGTCGCTCGCGCAACGCTTGCATGAAGTCACTCCACCACAGTCGAAATGCGGTGCGGCAAAGAAACTGGTCCTCTTTCGTGGCACGGGACACAACGACATACTGGATCGTAATGGCAAGGAAATGCAGGATGCCATTCACAAGTGGATTCAGCAGGTCGAAATCAGCGAATCTCTCCACTGACCGTAAACCGATAGGTGTCCTCACGGCCTTTAATCTTGACGATCATTTCCTCAGCAAACTTACCAGGGGCGTCAGGGGCTGTAAATTCCAGTTTGACAATTTGCAGCTTCTTTTCTTCCGAATCCAGTACCACCTTAAAACAGTCCTGCAGTTTCGGGCAATCCACGTCTTCCACTACGAATGGTTTTGTGCCCTGAACAACCACCTGGACGGTCTTTACTTCGCCCGGTCTCAGAGCACCCATACCTACGCTTTCGTTCGCCAGCCGGATATCCGATTTCACAATGCCCTCAACCATCAAAGGGACATTCGGACTGGCTGCATCGTCCGTAACTATGGTGATAATTTCACGAATTCGGCCGGGGCGAGTTGCAGGGTCCAAAGTCAACGTAAGTTCAAAATCTGCAGTCCCCAAGCTTGGATTTCGAGCGATCTCTTTGAGAACTGCGTTAAGAATATTGGTTGTGGATTTTGAGTATTTGATGTCCAGAATTTGCCAGTCTGGACGACCAGCGTAGGCGATCTTGCAAGTTACCTCACCGCCAGCACCGACCTCCTTCGAACCAAAATCAATTTTTCCTGGCGTGAATACCACGTCGGTTCGAATGTATGCGGAAATCGGTATGCGTACGGTCGCAAACTGAGGCGAGTCAAACGTGATGGTTAGGTATGTGTCACGCTGCTGCTTATACGATCGAGTATTCATTCGCACTTCAATCGTCGCTTTTTCGCCCGGCTGCAGAAAGTTCTGGGACGGGTCACCTGGCATAACACACTGGCATCCTGGAGAGGCTCCAGTGATATGTACGACTGTGTCTGTCGTGTTCTCGATGTTCAGCACCTTCAGCGATTCAGAACCTGTGGCGATGACCCCGAAGTCCAGCTTCCTTGGTTCAACAAGTCCATCTGCCCAGGAATCCTGAGCCAACGCAGCAGAGGCGGCAGTGCAAACGGCCAGAATACCGAGACCGAAAGTTGCAAGTTTCCTCAGCATGATAACACACCCATTGAAGTCAGATTTCCAAACCGAACAGGAAGAACTGGTTTTCCGATCTCATTCTGCCTGCACAGACAACCACCCACATCCATCAAGAACGAGGTCGAAACGTTATCAATTGACGTCGAACTTTCAATTTCTAAGGCAATTCAAGCTGGCCGGAAGCCCTAAGTCGCCCACTGCATGATAGCAGGCATTTCCCAAGTGCTATAGCCCTAGAACAAAAATCCTCAAACGACGGCGTCCGGATTGCCAGCTATACATAGGTATTCCATTGACCTATTTTTCAAGCCATCTATCGCCGACCGACCCCATTTCATTGGGCAGAAATGAGCCGTTTTGGACGATTTGGGAACATTTGTTAGCCTGAAATGCATCTCGTGGCCGCGAACTCGCCCGAGAATCGTCGAAAAATGCGGTTAAACATGAAAGCATGACTCAGAATATGTCATTCGGCAGCAGCTTTCTTGTCCTTGCCCCGCAAGGTAGCTGCAGCAGTTTCTGCCGGAATAATCGTTTGATCATTTCAGGGCTGGAAAGGGCAGCAGGTATCTCGACGGATTTGCGGCAGCGTTGCAGAGTGCTAGGCGATTCGCCAAACTTAATCCTTGTTTCACTCCACCGTTCAACACACTCAATCGGGCCCAATACGCTCACATGACTATCAATAACGCCCTTCACAACAGCCGCTTTATGAAGGCGGTTCGCCGCGAGTTCGTCGATACGACTCCGCTGTGGATCATGCGTCAGGCCGGACGATATCTTCCAGAATACATGGCAGTGCGCAGCAAAGTCACTTTCATGGACTTGTGTAAGACGCCTGAACTGTCGTGCGAAGTCACAGTAACTGCGCAGCAGGTGTTGGGTGTCGATGCGGCGATTCTGTTTGCAGATCTGTTGCCGATTCTGCAACCCATGGGGATCGATCTGGAGTACCAAAAAGGCGAAGGCCCCGTCATTCACAATCCACTTCACACCGGACGCGACGTCGATCGACTGCGCGCACTCGATTCCATGGAAAGTGTGGATTACGTCTTTCAGGCCATTCGACTGATTCGTCGCGCACTGCCCAGCGATATTCCGCTCATCGGGTTTGCCGGAGCACCTTTTACGCTTGCCTCTTATTGTATTGAAGGGGGAGGCTCGAAAAATTACGTGCGTACCAAGTCGCTCATGTACAACGATGAGAGTGCTTGGAACGTGCTGATGAGCCGTTTAGTGGACACCGTCATTTTGTATCTGCAACAACAGATTGCGGCGGGTTGTCAATGCGTTCAGATCTTCGACAGCTGGGCGGGGTGTTTATCGCCATCCGATTATCGCCGCTACGTGCTGCCGCACACAAAGCGTCTGATTCAATCGGTCAAAGACCACGCTCCCGTGATCAACTTTCTCAACGGGAACCCCGCGCTGCTGCCATTGCAGCGGGAAGCGGGAGGGCACGTGATGGGTATCGATTGGCGGTCTCAATTGGACCAGGCATGGCAGACTCTGGGACATGATGTGGCCATTCAGGGAAACATGGATCCGGTTTCGATCTATGCCGAACTTCCGGTGCTGAAACAGCGTGTCGCTGATGTCTTGAATCTGGCTGCCGGGCGACCGGGGCATATTTTCAATCTGGGACATGGGGTGATGCCCGACATGAATCCGGATCATGTTAAGGCTGTGGTCGATTACGTGCATGAACTTGGGAGCCGACGGTGACGGAAACTACTTCCTGCACCGCCATCCCGCCGTCGCTTCGAGTCGCGGTCATCGGCGGCGGTATCACAGGACTGGCAGCAGCTCAAAGATTGATGTCGCGTTCGGACAACGTACAGGTTGTGCTGCTGGAAGCATCCCGACGACTGGGCGGAATTATTCGCACGGAAGCCGCCGATGGATTCCTGATGGAACTCGGCCCGGATTCCTTCATTACAAACAAGCCGGCCGCGATCCAGTTGTGCAATGAGATCGGCTTCACAGATCAGTTAATCGCAACTGATGGCAGATTTCGTCGTTCGCTGGTGCTGCGAAACGGAAAACCGATGCCGGTGCCCGACGGATTCATGCTGATGGCTCCGTCAAAGCCATGGGCCATTCTGACCACGCCGATTTTGTCCTGGACGGCCAGACTCCGATTGCTCAGCGAAGCGGTTATCGCACGCCGAACGACCGCCGAAGACGAAAGCCTCGCCAGTTTCGTGCGGCGACGATTCGGACAGCAGACTCTTGAACGACTCGTGCAGCCATTGATCGGAGGAATCTACACTGCCGATCCGGAGAAGCTAAGTCTGAAAGCCACAATGCCGCGTTTTTCTGAGATGGAACAGTCTCACGGCAGTGTCATCCGCGCGACACTGGCACAACAAAAAGTCGACCGTAAACGCTCTGCCGGACAACAAAATGACCTCCATAACTCCTCCGGCAGTGGAGCGCGTTACGGATTGTTTGCAACAGCTGCCGGTGGTCTGAGTGACATGGTTGCGGAGATTGAGCGGGTTCTGCGAAAAACGGGGCGAGTCGAAATACGGCTGGGTCTGGAAGTCACCGGAATCGAAAAACCGACCGCCTCAGGTTCGCATTGGGTTGTTCAGTTGCGGAATCAACGTCCAATGACGTTCGACGCGGTGATTGTGACTTTGCCGACACACGCCGCCGGCCGAATCCTCAAGCCAGCAATCAGTCCGGAATTGCACGCAGCCTTGCTGGAAATCGAATATGCGTCCAGCGCAATTGTGGTGAGTGGTCATCAGTTGTCAGATTTTAATCATCCGATGGATGCTTTTGGGCTGGTCGTACCGGCGATTGAACGGCGTAAGATTCTGGCTGTGAGTTTTTCCAGTCGTAAGTTTTCGGATCGGGCGCCGGCAGGACAGATCCTGCTGCGGACCTTTGTGGGGGGCGCGATGCAGCCGGAACTGCTGGACCACGACGACGATACAATCACGGGATTTGTGAACGATGAGTTACGTTCAATATTCGGGATGAAAACTGAGCCAATGTTCAGCGAAGTGATCCGTTACAACAACGCCATGCCGCAGTACCACGTCGGCCACCTCGATCGCGTCGCCCGCATTGAATCACTGTTGAAGAACACACCCGGATTACATCTCGCCGGTAGCGCTTACACCGGCGTCGGAATCCCCGACAGCATCGCCAGCGGCCAGGCGGCTGCAGATGATATCATCTGAAGTGTCCGATTACTGAATTTCTTCCGCCAGTTCCTTCGCAGTCTTCACGATGTGCTCTTCCACGTCGTTTGACCATTTCGTGGGAAGGCCATAGTAAATCATCGCGGATTCGCCTTCGTAGCCGCCTTCTGTGAGGACTCGTGCAGACGGAATGTAGGCCATAACATCGTTGCAATAGCCTCCAACCCAGTTGGCAGAGCCGGGCAGTTCGGCTTTCAAACGCAATGCGTAGTCGACAACAACTTCGCCACCCAACGCTGTGATCTGCAGGTCTCCCAGCCGCCACATCTGAACGGGATACGGATAAGTCGGCGACAACTGGCCATCATGCGATAATTGTGCAAGCAGTTGAGAAGCGCGGCGAACAACGTAGACGTCGTCCGATCTCAGATCGGCTGCGAGTTTTTCCTGCGAAGGAAGTGCGTCAAAGGCCAGATCGATCTCACGATATGCCGTACGCAACGATCCTTTCACCAGCGGCATCGGTCCAGCAAGCCCGCGATCGACACTGTCGGCGATTTGGTTGCCATAGTCCGTCGCCAACTCCACGGTTCTGCGCGGAAGTGGATTTTGATCGGCACCGCAACCGGCCATGAACATGGCAATCGTGTCCGGATGGCGGCGTTCAATTTCCAATTGAGCGAACCCAGGCCAATCGCCGCACCAATCCATGCCGCTCAGGACTGTCGCATGGCAGGCATATCCGAACAAAATAGTTCGCAATTGACCTTCGGGACTTCGCACAGCCAATAACGGCACGTCATGATCCACTGGCCCGACCAGATGCCCGGCTGCACGGAGCATCGGGACATCCGCTTCGCGGTTAGTGCGACGATTGACGGCAAACGTCGCCTGGCCGGATCCATACTGTATAACGGCCGGAGCTAGATTTGCAAAAGCCTCAGCAGCGATCCTTACAACGGAATCATTCAGGAATTCTGTGTACTCTGTAATCAGGCGATGGTTGTTTTCATCCAGCGAATACATCGAAATCAGATTCCTGCCCACGACCGGTCCGGAATGCGTATGCGATGTTGAAAGCGTGATATCAGATCGCTGCAGGCCATGATTTTGTGCCAGCCGCTCACAGATAGCTTGGGATGTCATTCGATCGATACCGACCAAGTCTAAAGTCACCAACAGTGCCTTATGCCCGTGCGGATCCTGCAGGACCAGAGCCTTCGCCCACAGATCATGGATCTTACCTTCGGACGGTTTGTCGCGTGATGCGTAACCCGACATCCACATCGACGACTGCGGCGTGATGACAGTTTTTGCCACACCGGCCTGCCATATTTCGTCACTGGCGAACGTTACACATGAACAATGCAACGCACAGACACTCAGCAGGATTGCAACAAGAATTCTCATCTAAAATCTCCATCGATCTGAGCTAAAAGAACCCCGAAAAAGACCTGCGTGTCGGGGGGCTGATGCCACCCGGCTGAGCTGGCCCGAACTATATGAGCTTAAACAGCACTTCCATCGAAACCACAATTCCGGCACCAGCGAGCATCCAGATCAGGGACGCTACGCTGAAAATCTTGCGGTCACGCCATTTGAGCACGGCGGCCAGCAGCGGCTCCTGATAAACGGACACGGGATTGCCCAGCATTGCCGCGCGCAGATCATCGACAAGCAGCGACATTTTTTGGTAACGATCGACCGGTTGCCGTTGCAGCGCCTTTGCACAGATGGCATTCAGTTCGGCAGGAATTTTTTTCTTCGGAGACACGCGAATCGGTTCACGTACGGGATCTTCCAGCAGCTTGCGTTTGATTTCCTTGAAGTTTTTCCCGGACATGTAGCTTTCTCCGGTCAGCACTTCAAACAGAATAATGCCCATGCTGTAGATATCAGAACGCTCATCGACATCGCCCGTTTCGACCGCTTGTTCCGGCGACATATAGAACGGCGTACCCTGCACATCGCCGCGTCCAGTGAGTCGTCCCGACATGACCTGCTTGCCACTGCGGATCAATTGATCGACGTCATCGTTATCGTCCATATCCCAGACTTTGGCCAGCCCCCAGTCCAGGACCATGACTTCGCCGTAGTCGCCAATCATGATATTGGCAGGCTTCATGTCACGATGCACAACGCCGGTGTCATGCGCGTAGGCCAGACATTGTGCGGCTTGAATGAGCACATTCAGCAGGGCTTCGAGCGGATACTGTTCCACGGTAGGCTGATGATTGGCAGAGATTTGATCAAGAATATCGCTCATATCCCTGCCACCAAGTTTCTTCATTGTGAAGTAGGCGTTGCCGTCCGCGTCACGACTGAGTTCATAAACCGGTATCGTCGCGGGATGAGGGATTTGAGCCGTCACGCGTGCTTCGCGGAGAAATCGTTTCTGATACGTTTCAAGATTCTGAAACTGTGGTTGCAGCGTCTTCATCACAACGACGCGGCCAAGATTCTCATCGACACAGGTTCGCAGGATGGCTTCCCCACCCTGAGTCAACGGTGCAAAATCTCGATACCGCATAAAGCCGTTCTTGACGTGCTTTGGGAGATCCCTGTCGGTTTCGGACAGTTCGATATTCTTGGCTACAAAATTCTTGGTCACAAAAGTATCCCTTGCCTGATTTTCATCGTGGCAAAAATCTTTGGTGGTTAAGTCAGAACCGTTCGGGGAAAACCCGCCTCTTTTCAGACCCTTCACCCGCCCTTCCCCCTTTGCAGGGAAGAGGAGGATGCCGTCAGTTATTTCCCGAACGGTCCTTGAATGGGAAACAGGCCGCTCGAATTGTAGCACTCTCTTTGTCAATTCTGAAGAAACTGCGAAAAATCAAACATCGCAATTCCGGCAATCGACGTGTGGCCAGCCGAGTTTTTCAGTATCATGCCACTGCAAAGGGTGAGTCCCTCAGGCTCGATCCAAAGCTGTGTTTCCTGTCGCTTGGACATTTATGTCTTCCATCTACCTTGACAACAATGCAACGACGCCCGTGTTCCCCGAAGTGATGCAGTGCATGACCGATGCCTGGGCCACGGCGTTTGCAAATCCAGGCAGTCAACACTCCTATGGTCGCGAGGCACGGCGAGTCCTTGAAGACAGTCGTGAATCAATCGCAGAAATCCTGTGTGCAGATGCTTCAGAGGTCATTTTCACGAGTGGAGGCACAGAATCGATCAACATGGCCATCTATGGCTTCACGTTCGGTCGCACAGGGACAATCGCAATCACGGCTGGTGAGCATCCTGCAACGCTGGCGGCGTGCGAACGAGCCCGCCAGAATGGCTGGGAGATCGTCACGATCCCTGTTGACGATCAGGGCAGGCTTGTTGAAAGCCGGTTGCCGATGTTGCCATGGAATGACATTAAACTGGTCTGCGTGATTCTGGCTCACAATGAAACCGGAGTCATCCAGAATGTTTCGCAACTCGCGAAGCTCTGTCGAGAAAATGGAGCAGCTTTGTTGCTGGATGGCGTTCAGGCAGTGGGTAAAATGCCGGTCGATTTTCAGTCCCTGGGTGCAACGGCACTGGCGTTTGGTGCGCACAAATTTCACGGTCCGCGTGGTATTGGCGGACTATTGCTGAAACGCGGCGTGAAGTTGCCGCCGTTTCTGGAAGGGGGCCATCAGGAAAACGGTCGCCGCGCCGGGACGGAGCCTGTCCCATTGATTGCCGGAATGGCGAAGGCATTACAACTCTGGGCGGCGGATTCACAAAATCGCTTAGACAGAGTTCGCACGCTACGAGATCAGTTGCAGCAGGAACTCATCCGTCGGTGCAGCCCCGTCGTCGTGCATGGAGTGAACGCAGATCGGCTTATGAATACGCTGAGTAGCGCGTTTCCGGGGATTCCCGGAGAGGCGATGCTGGTGAGTCTGCATCTGGCCGGAGTCGCCTGCTCGCTCGGCAGCACCTGTGCCAGCGGTTCAGCTCAAGCCGCACCGTCACTGCTGGCGATGGGGATCGATTCCGAAGTTTGTAAGTCGTCTGTGCGGTTTTCGCTGGGTTATCAGAATTCCGCTGAAGAAATTGCTGAAGCAGCAAACCGTATTGTGGCAGTGGTGGGGAGAATTCGCGGATGTTAACGGTCAATCTAACGTCACCAACCCGACGCGTTAGTTTTGAAGTTGCGAATTTGTCAGGGCTGGAAGCCTGGCACATCGTCAGCCGGTGGCGTGAGCCACCGGAATCCAGAAAATACAGTGATTCAGGCCTAAAGGGCCGACACAATCGTCGGTGTGCCGGCCCTTCAGGCCTCAGATTTTTGATTCTCGTTTACCGGTGGCTCACGCCACCGGCATTGGATATCTCGGCCCTCCGGGCCTGAATCGCGCAGCTTCAAAATTGACGCTTCGGGTTACTAAGTGAGGTGCCATTGGACGCTAGGTTCCAGCAACGCATGCGACTGCATTCGTCGCGAGTCGAACACGGGATAAACTGCTAAAGGAATATCGACATGATGTCAACGACACTTAGGTGCCTCTTTCTGACCTTCCTTTGCTGTCAGTTCGCCAATCCTGCGAAGGCGCAGCAGAACGTTGATCGGGATTCGCAGCTCAACGATCAGCAGCTTCGCGACGGCGTCAAGAAGGCCCTGGCCCGTGGGTGTGACTATTTGAAGCGGACTCAGGAAGCCGATGGATCGTGGTCAGCTCAGGGCGGCACGCTGCTGAAGTTCCGCGATGGATTTACGTCGATGGCAATCATGGCGCAGATTAACAGTGATGTGCCAGTGGATTCGAGTGAAGTTCAACGGGGACTGGATTATTTGCGCCGCCGACCGGTCGGTGGATCCGACGGCATCGCAGGAGTCTACGAAACGTCGCTGATCATTATGGCTCTGTGTGCCGCAGAGCAATACGATCGTGATCTGCCGCGAATTCAGCTTCTGTCCACGGCGCTGGAGAACGCTCAGATCCGCACGGGCGAGGCTGCCGGACTTTGGAGCTACAATCTGTCGGGCGGTGGCGGCGGAGACGCCAGCAACGGCCAGTATGCGGTCCTCGCATTGCGAGATGCGGCCTACGCAGGAGCAACCGTCTCGCGCAGTACCTGGGAACGCATCCACGAACGCTGGACGATGGCTCAAAATCAGGACGGTGGCTGGGGGTACGCCCCAGGGCAGCCCGCATCAAGAGGCAGCATGACGGTTGCCGGATTATCGACTGTCGCCATTACGACGCGCATGCTTCAGGATGACAGCAACGTCGGAGCGGATGGGCGTCCGAATTGCTGCTGGACGCCGCCACCGAATCTGGTCATGGAAAATGGTCGTCAGTGGATGGCTCGAAATTTCTCAGTGACGACAAATCCCGGATACAACAACTGGTATTACTATTATCTCTACGGCCTAGAGCGAGCTGGCCGGATGAGCGGCGTCCGATTTTTCGGCAACTATGACTGGTATCGGCGTGGCGCGCAGGTGCTTGTCGCTGGTCAGTTGCCAGCCGGCGAATGGTTGTCGATGGATGGAAATGAGCGAGATCCGGTACTCAATACGGCGATGGCCCTGTTGTTCCTGTCGAAAGGGCTTTCGCGCGTCGTCGTGCATAAACTCGACTACAACTCACCCAATGGCGAAACTCTTGAACAGGGAGAATGGAATCGGCATCCGCAGGACGTCGTAAATCTGGTCGATCTGATTGACGGACTTCCAAAGTGGCCTCCCAGACTTATCAGTCAAGTCGTGACGCTCAGCCGGTTGAAGCAGGAAACGGCCGTGCTGGAACTCAATCAGGCTCCCGTGCTGTTTATTTCCGGACATGAGGCACCGCAGTTCACAGACGAGCAGATCGGCTGGCTGCGGGACTATATTGATGCCGGGGGGTTTATTTTTGCGGTCGGAAATTGCGACGGCAAAGGCTTCGATGTCGGATTTCGCGAACTTATTAAACGAATATTTCCTCAGGGCGATGCGTCATTACAGCGGCTGCTCGGCGATCACCCGGTGTATCGCAGCGAATTCCTGCTCAACGCTGAGCAAATGGAATTGTGGGGCGTCGATTTTGGCTGTCGCACGTCCATCATTTACTCGCCGGATGACATTGGATGTTTGTGGCAGAAATGGATGAAGCATGCACCGCCGGATCGAAATCAGAATCTGAGTTCGCAAATCCTTCGCGGGACTCGGATCGGTGTGAATGTGATCGCCTATGCGACAGGTCGCGAGCCTCCTGAGAAGCTGGATGATGTCATTGTTCGCCGGAAGGACGCCGCTGCAACGGTTGAGCGTGGTTTGGTGCAGGTCGGCAAACTTCGCCACAACGGCGGATGGGATACGGCACCGAAGGCCATCAAAAATCTACTGGTGGCATTGAACGAGACAGTCGGCGTAGCAGCATCGACTCAGTCCGAAGCCATTCCGATCACGCTGGAAGAAATGTCCCGATTTCCGCTGGTCTATATGCACGGGCGGCATCGTTTTCAATTGCAGACTGCTCAACAAGAGGCGCTGCGTGATTATCTAGGCCGCGGTGGAGTATTACTTGCCGATGCGTGCTGCGGTTCAAAGAATTTTGATCGTGGCTTCCGCGATCTGGTGAAGCAGCTCTATCCGGAAAAGGAACTTGTGCAGATCCCGGCTGATCATGAGCTGTTTACCGAAGCAATCGGCCATGAAATCAAACAGGTTCGCCGCCGCCGACTGGTGCCTTCGCAAAAAGATGCCACGCTCGAGATCAAAGAAGAAGTCGGTCCGCCGTTTCTGGAGGGCATTGAAATTGGAGGACGCTTCGCCATCATCTACAGTCGCTACGATATCAGTTGCGCATTGGAACATCAGGCATCGCTGTCATGCGATGGCTATGTGGAAGAAGATGCCGCAAAACTGGCCATCAACGCGGTGCTGTATGCAATGATGCAGGATTTCAGCAGTGAGTAGCGTTTGTGTAGCTTGGACATTCTTGTCCGAGTCCTCGCCAAAAGGCGTTCCGCAGGAGTATACTCCACGCAACCGGAAATGAGTCCGGCGAGTGGAGCGGCGTCAGCCCTCCGGTACTTCGTTTTTGTACCGGCAAGCTGACGCATGCCGCTCCCCAATTGTCTCAATCATGACCGCGTGAAGTATAAAATCCTTAATTTAGGTCAACTTCGTGGCGACAGCGTTGCCTGACAATTCGACGGACATGTCTGTCTACGTGAGAACACTTTTGCCCACGGTGGTCATTGTATTACTATGCTGAGTCCTGCTGAATCTGTCGGGCTGTATGGAACGACTCTTGACAACCGTGTGCGGAAAGCCGTGCAGCGCGTCGGTGACGGCACGCTGGCAAGGATAGCCGATCGACTCCGGATCGACGCTCAGGCCAACGCTGTGGTCTACGAACGAGACGGCGTTGAAGAACCCGTCCGAATCATGCTGCGACCGCTGCTCGCCATGCCGGAACAGCTCAGCTACGTCGATCATGTCTGCATGAAACTCGCCGAAGCACTGAAGCGATTGCCGGCAATGTATCTGGAAGATGAACAGGTTCGGAAGATTCTTGCGATCACCTCGGAAGAGGATCAATGGCTGCGGGATATCTGGACTCCGCAGCATCAGCATCTCAATCCTCTCTACGGACGGCTCGACGCGGTCTGCGACTTTACGAGTGCGGGTTGGCAGGAATCGCTGCTGTTTCTGGAACCCAACCTTTCCGGAGTCGGCGGCATCCACTACGCACCGCTGGCAGAACAACTGGTGATGCGTGATGTCGTGCCGACGTTGCTGGCTCAGGATCCGGAACTTGACATCGAACTGCCCCGTGATCAGCGTGAACTTTTCCTGCAGGTGCTGATCGATCACGCTCGTGCCATTGGACGAAACACTTTTCGTCTGTGTCTGGTTGAGCCGAAGTATGACCACAATGGCCCGAATGAACAGTCTATTTTGAAGGAGCATCTTTCAGAGCGTCACGGGATGACCATTGTCCACGCAGATCCACGCGAGCTTCGAATTGAAGGCGACGAAGTTTACTACGAAGACGTTCAGATCGATGTCGCATATCGCGACTATGAAACACGCGATCTGGTGGCACTCGAACGAGAAATCGGAAAGCCGCTCGAAGCAATGCGGCTGCTGTTTCGTCAGAACCGCGTCGTATCGTCGATGGTTGGCGATTTCGATCACAAGAGCTGCTGGGAACTGATGACGGACGAATCCATTGCCTCCCGCCTGTTCACCGCTGAAGAACGCCGATTGTTTCGCCGCCATGTCCTCTGGACGCGCATCGTTGGCGATCGTCGCACCACACTTCCGCATGGCAAGGAGGGTCACCTGCTTGATTTTGCTCGTAAGAATCGCGAACGACTGGTGTTGAAGCCGAATCGGGGATACGGTGGAAAAGGAGTGACGCTCGGATCCGCAACAGAATCGGCTGAATGGAATCAACTGATTGAAGATGCGGCCGCCAGTTTCACTGATCCGGAAACGTCATGGGTGCTGCAGTTGGTGGCTCGACTGCCAGTGCATGAGTTTCCGGTTGTCGGGCCGGGCGGTACGGTCTTTGAAGAGCCGTTTTATGCAGTCATGGGGTTCGCGACGACCGAGAACGGTCTGGGAATTCTGTGCCGCGTGTCGCAGAAGCAGGTCGTCAATGTCGCGCAACACGGTGGCCTGGCCGCGGTCCTGATCGCCCGCCCGCCCCGCGAACTGAAAATGCCGCGTCGCACGCCGGTTCGCACAGACGGCGCGGAACAGACACTGCGCACCCGGATCACGGAGTTGTTGCATCTGGACCAGACCATCGGGCTGCTCGGTTGGGATGAGGAAACCAAAATGCCGCCGATGGGCCGCGTTCAACGGGGCGAGCAACTGGCAACACTGGAAGGCTTGCGGCATGCGATGCTCACTGCCGATGACCTGGGAGATCTGGTCGAGGAGGTCGCTCAGCAGCGCGAAGACGATGAGCGCTGGACTCGTGAACTCGCGTTGCTGCGCCGTCTGCGGCGACAGTCACTGGCCGTTTCAGAAGAACTGGTCCGCGACCTGGCGAAAGCGAAGTCCCGGTCGCTGGGCGCCTGGGAAGATGCTTACGCGGCGAATGACTTCGCAATGTTTGCTCCAGCGTTTAAAAAACTTCTGGTGCTGGTTCGCGAGCGAGCCGTGACGTTGGCACGCGGCGGCAATTCTTACGACACACTGCTGGATGATCACGAACCCGGGATGAGTCGATCACGGCTTGATCCGGTTCTGGCTGACCTGAAGCTGAAACTCGTTCCGCTGGTGGAAAAGTGGTCCGCCGCAACAGTCGCAAATGCAGATCTGCTCAAAGGCCGCAGATTTGCGGAGTCCGGTCAGTGGGATTTGTGCCGGCGCATTCTGACGGCTGTCGGATTTGATTTTGAACGCGGTCGGCTCGATCGGTCCACACATCCGTTTACGGCTCAGATGGGTTCGCATGACGTGCGACTCACGATTCGCGTGCGCGAAGATGATTTGCCAAGTGCCGTATTAACGACATTACACGAAGGCGGGCACGGCCTGTACGACCAGGGCTTTATGCCGACCGATCGTGATTCATTTCTGGGCGAAGCGCCCAGTATGGGACTGCATGAGTCGCAGTCACGACTGTGGGAAAATCACATCGGACGCAGCCGGTCATTCTGGCATCGCTGGTTTCCGACGATTCAGGCAGTTTTTCCGGAAGCGACCACGGGACTCAGCGGCGAAACTTTCTTTCAGGTGGTCACGGCTGTCAAGCGAAGTTCCAGCCGCGTCAATGCAGATGAGGTTTCGTACCATCTGCATATTCTGCTGCGATATGAACTTGAACTCGCGCTGATTTCCGGTGACCTGTTGGTGTACGATCTACCGAGTGCCTGGAACGACCTGTGTCGTTCATTGCTCGGGAACACACCGGCAAGCGATCGAGATGGAGTGCTTCAGGATTCGCACTGGGCGGTGGGTATGTTCGGCTATTTTCCGTCGTACACGATCGGCAGCCTGTATGCGGCGAATCTGGCAGAAGCGTATCAAACATCCCATGGCCTGACCGGTGACCTCGAAGGCAGTGAGTTCCAGCATCTGCTGGCATGGCTCCACAGCAATGTTCATCAGATCGGTCACCGCATGTCGGCAGAAGACATCATCCGCAAAGCCACGGGCAGCGGCCTTGATTCCGCCGCATTCTTCCGACACATCGAACGCACCAGTCGGTAACGATTGCATACCATTCCTTGACCGCTCGCTGCTCACACTTTTCCTGCTACAATACCTGCTTCCGACTCGGGGAGTGTACGCGGATCTGGTGACCGTCGCGGGCTTCAAACCCGTTGTGGCGGCTGAAAAGTCGCCGGGAGGGTTCGATTCCCTTCCACTCCCGTTTCTTTTTTCTCGCCAGTCGAGCGGCACCAGCCGAACGTTGTGCCTTTTTCACCGGTGGCTGAGGGCTTTACTTCAAATCCTCGGCAATCGTGGCAAATTGCTCCAGAGCCGCTTCGAGGTCGGCGGTGATGTCGGCGGCGATGATTTCGGGGGAGGGGAGGTTGGCGGATTCTTCGAGGGCGTCGTCCTTCAGCCAGAAGATGTCCAGGTTCAACTTGTCGCGTTTTGTCAGTTCATCATAGCCGAATGATTTGAATCGCTCGGACTCCTTGCGGGTATTGCGGTTCTTTTGGTTGTAGCAGGCGACGAAATCATCGAGGTCGCTGCGTTTGAGTGTGTTTTCCTTGAGCGTGAAGTGCAGATTCGTCCGAAGGTCGTAGATCCAGAGTTGCTTTGTCCAGGGGGTTTCCTGAGCTGGCTTGCGGTCGAAGAACAGGACGTTGGCCTTGACGCCCTGCGCGTAGAAAATCCCGGTGGGCAGGCGCAGCAGCGTGTGGACGTCGGCTTGCTTGAGCAGTTCGCGGCGGATGGTTTCACCGGCTCCGCCTTCGAACAGCACGTTGTCCGGCAGGACCACGGCGGCGCGACCGTGCTGTTTGAGGATCGTGAAGATATGCTGGAGGAAATTGAGCTGCTTGTTGCTGGTGGTTGCCCAGAAGTCGTCGCGGTTGATGGTCAGCGATTCTTTCGAGGATTCACCGGCTTCGTTGACGATCGTGACGCTGCTCTTTTTGCCGAACGGCGGATTCGCCAGCACGATTTCGTATTCGCCGTGCTTGCCTGCCAGTGCGTCTTTGGTAACAACGGGCAAGTCTTCGTCCAGGTCACCGCCGATACCGTGCAGCAGCAGATTCATCGCACACAGGCGAGTCACGCTGTCGACCAATTCGATTCCGAAGAACGTGCCGCTCTTGAGTTTCTTCTTTTGCGCTCGGTCGAGCTGGTGGTGCTTAGCCACGTAATCATGAGCCGCGAGCAGAAACCCGCCCGTGCCGCAGGCTGGATCGCAAATAGCCTGCCCCGGTTGCGGAGCAACGACATCGACCATCGCGGCAATCAAAGATCGCGGAGTAAAGTACTGGCCCGCGCCGCCTTTGACGTCTTCGGCGTTCTTCTGCAGTAAGCCTTCGTAGGCGTCGCCCTTGACATCGGCGGAGAGGCTCGACCATTGTTCCTTGTCGATCAGGTCCACGATCAGCCGGCGGAGCTTTGCCGGGTCCTGGATCTTGTTCTGGGCTTTGCGAAAAATGAGGCCCAGCATACCCGACCGCTTGCCGAGTTCCGTCAGAGTGTGACGGTAGTGAGTTTCCAGCTCATCGCCCTCCAGCTTCATCAGCGCGTCCCAGCCGAACCCTTTGGGAACGGGTGACGTCCTATTGAACGGCGGTTTCGACTGCTCGTCCGCCATTTTCAGAAAGAGCAGAAATGTGAGCTGCTCGACGTAATCGCCGTACGAAAGCCCATCATCCCGGAGGATGTTGCAGTAATTCCAGAGTTTTTGGACGAGGGCGTTGGGGGTGCTCATGTGTTTTGAATCTTTTCTTTTTTCACTCTGACTTCTTCAACGCGAACTATTTCCATTTTGGAAACAGTTGCCTCCCGGAGCAATCGCCCGAATCTTTGAGGTCATTTGTCGCATCAGCCGGACCGGTGAGTTTTCGGGTTACTCATGACTTCTTTTTCTTCCGTTTGGGCGCGGGAAGTTTTTGCAAGTCCTTCACTGCCGCATCAAAAGCCGCATCCACCGCGTGTGGCTGAGAATCCAGCAGCGAGCGATAGCGAGCATACTCCTGCTCCGCCCTGGATTTAGCGTCGTCAGCGGAAATTTTCCCGGCGTGATCCAGTAGCTTGCGTCCGGAGATTTTGAGGAACTCATCCAGCTTCGTGATCCAGTCCCGCATCGTCATTGTTTTTCGCTCCAGCGCCTGAAGCTCTGCGTATTCGAGGTAGAGATTCACGATGCGATTCAGTACCTGCAGCTCCTCTTCCGTCAGATAATTCTTAGCGATGGCCACGTCTTCTCTCCGCACGATGCCGCCGGGCCGTGTCGTCAGCAGTCCCATGAATGGCTGCCCCGCATCGGCCCGCGCGTGGATGATTTCGGCGGCGGTGTGACCGTGTGTGGCCCAGTGCATCTTGTTCTGCACGGCGGCGAAAAACTGGCGGGAAACCTCCGCGTCCGGCGTGTAATCCACGCTCGTCGCGTAGATGTCGAGCACCTTCTGGTAAAAGCGACGCTCGGACGAACGGATGTCGCGGATGCGCTCCAGCAGTTCGTCGAAGTAATCCTTCTGGCCGTTGCCCGGCGGATTCTTCAACCGCTCGTCGTCCATGGTGAAGCCCTTCACCAGATACTCGCTCAAGCGTGCCGTCGCCCACTGGCGGAACTGTGTGCCGCGTTGGCTGCGCACGCGGTAGCCCACGGCGAGGATGGCTTCGAGCCGGTAGTGTTCGATCTCCCGCGTGACCTCGCGGCGGCCTTCCAATCGAACTATTCGGAATTTCCTAATAGTTGCCCCTGCTTCCAGTTCCCCTTCCGCGAAAATACCTTTCAGATGTTCGTTGACGGTCGGCACTGTGACCTGAAACAGCTCCGAAATGAGCGCCTGCGTCAGCCAGATCGTTTCGTTCTCAAACCGGCATTGGATGCGAGTGCGTCCGTCTTCCGTCTGGTAGAGCAGGAATTCGTCGCCGGGTGCGGGCGAGGCTGGTATCAGGTCGCTCATACGAGATTTCCAGTGAATGCCTTCTGCAGGATGGACTGGCGGAGGCGGGTGGCGCGCTGGAGGTTGGCGGACACCACCGCTTCCAGCTCCTCCACCACACTCAACCGCCGCTCTACTTCCGCCACGATCCGCGTCTGCTCGGCGAGGGGTGGGAGCGGGATCTTCGTTTGCTTCACGATCGAAAGGCTGAGGTTCGGTTGAACTCCGCCGGACGAAAGCAGGCGAACATCATTATAATTCTTGAGGAGAAATACTCGGACAAATGCCTTCAATTCCGAATTGTAGTCACTGAAGAGAAGCGCAGCGCATGCTTGGTTCGTGGCTGCTTCAATGCGCAATTCGGAAACCATCCCGCGGGTCCTGCCTTCGCCGTAAAGGGCCACCAATAACGTGCCTGGTGGGAAGAGCTTCGCGTTGGTTTCCTCGATCGCAAGTGGCGTGATGAATTCTTTTGCCAACCTCACTGCTGTGTCGTTTAACGCTCCGCTCGTAACCCAAGGGATCGTTCCGCCTTTCCAGTAATCAGGCTTCCCTCGGTAAGGCGTGGCTCCAGTTGCGACCAAACTGGTCAACTGTTCGACCGTCGCCCACGCCCATCGATCAGGCAGCGAGGCAAGTGTCGCCGTGTCCGGTGCGACTGGCTCTTTGTATTGGCCACGGCCCTCCCAGTTTTTGCGGCGTTCGGCAAGGATGCGGGCGAGCAGGGCTTCGCCGGACTCAAAGGATGAAGTATGAGGGATGAACGAAGAAGTGGAGTCACTTGGCTTCGCCCTTTTTTTTTCATCCTTCATCCTTCTGCCTTCATCCTTCCAAAGCTCCGCTTCGGTCGGGACGAGTCGGCCTTCGCAGGCGGCTTTAAGGACGGCGGCGCGGTAGCGTTTGAGGTTGGCCTGCACTCGCTTCAACGCCGCTACCCCCGCGTCCAGCCGCGTGAATTGCTTCTCAATCTCCGCCACGATGCGATGTTGCTCGGGAAGGGACGGCAGTGGAATTGGGATCTTATTCAGATTGGCTTGATTCAATTTCGGCTGTGCACTTCCACTGACGAAAAACTTCAAGTCGATGCTGTTCAGGTAGTACTCAATGAACCGGAGTGCAACTCCATTAGCCGGTTGAACAACATGAGCGTGATTGTTCACCCAGAATTTGCCAGATGCTCGAAATGCGATCGGTGTACTCCGCGACAAGAGATTGGCACCGTCTTCAGCAACGAGAAGGAATTCACCATCGAACAGATAGTCATCGATATCGTCGATGACTCCGGATGCACCGTAATAAGGATATTCTCCTGAGCGACCTTCGCGATCTTCTTTCTTGATCGGGACTCGCTGGCCATCAAAGTTTACTGTTGCGTCCTTGAAAGTGGTCCAGCACCAGCCGTCGGGAATCTGCGTCCCATTAGTTTCAACCGCGGATGGCGCGGATGAGTCGCAGTGCGATTTGTTGTGCTTATCCGCGTCATCCGCGTCATCCGCGGTTCTCTTCCTGCGACTCTTCGCACCGGACTTCGTTGAGGTCTCAGCAGCGGTGGACTCGGCGACGAGGTCGGCTTCGGACGATGTCGGGAAGTTGAGCGTTGACTGGCGGCTGGTGGCTTTTGCCGGGCGTGCGGTGGCTTTCTTTTTCATGGGCTGAGGATCCTCAGCGTACTGGTCCTTGCGGCAGGACTGGACTGTGTTCGGTAGATCCCCTTTGCCGAGGAGGCCTTCGCGACGTTGGGCAAACACCTGTAGCCATCTCGCTCCGCCGAGATGAGCCTTTGATCTTTCACTTGCAACACTCCATGCACACCACCACGTTGAAAAGCGTCCGCCATGATGACGAGCCAGATGACTCCAGGCGTGGCACTGCAAGGCTCGTCTCGACGGAGCGAGACGGCTACTTTGGCTGATTGACTGGCACAGCGGCGACGTTGAATGGACGTGCGTTCCTGGGCGGTTCGAGCTTTGCTCGAAAGTCCTGCCCGGCAGGCAGGACCTACTTTATGATGCTCTGTTCTCATTCCGGCTTCCTCCGGCGCGGCGATTTGGTTGGCTTCTTTTTTGCCGTGGCTGCGGGTTTTGAGGAACGAGTGGGAGATAACTCGGCTTCCAGTTGCTCAATGCTGGGCAGGGCACTTTGGAGTTTCTTCGGCAAGGCTCTTGTCAGCTCGTAGGCCGAAACGCCGATCGATTTCTCCATGCCGCGAAGTGCGTACTCCGCGACAATCTTGTTCTTGTCTTCGCACAGGATCAGGCCGATGGAGGGCTGGTCGCTTTCATGCTTCATCCGATCATCGACGGCGTTCAAATAAAAATTCATTTTCCCGGCGTATTCGGCTTTGAACTTGCCGACCTTCAAATCAATGACGATGAAGCAGCGCAAGTGCAGGTGATAGAACAGCAGGTCGATGTAGAAGTCGTCGTCGCCGACGTCCATGTGGACCTGTCGGCCGACAAACGCAAAGCCGGTGCCGAGTTCGACAAGGAA
>CANJQC010000073.1 GCA_947476295.1 Planctomycetaceae bacterium
AAGACAAAGAAGGGTCACAAACGTTTCAAACCTGCGTGGCGTGAACCGCGACTGTTCATGATTTATGCGACCGACGAACACGGCAAGCTTGACCCGGCGTTTTCCCCGATCATTGATGGTTCGCTGGGGGCGTGTGATCACCTGTTCCGCCTGCTGCTGTCGTATTTGAAGGCACTGAATGTGAAGGAGGCGTCGAAGGTTCTGTTCATTGCCGATGGCGCCAAATGGATCTGGAATCGAGTGCCGACATTGATCAAATCGCTGGGGCTGACGGCTGAGCAGACACAGCAGCGGATCGACTACTGGCACGCGGTGGAGTACCTCGGCAATGATCAACAATTGCAGTCGCATGGCATCGACTCGATCGCCTGCGTACATCTTATGCAAACACTTTCGAGAAGACTTGGTCCGCAGTTGCCAGCCTCTCTATTTCTTGAACCAACAACTGTAAATCAACTGGCGAACCGAATTTCGGCGATTGAATATGGTCATGCTGCAACGGACGCATCAACCGAATTTGTATCCGCAATCTCTGCCGCTAAGCCGGATGAACAACAGGGAGCATTCAAGGCGAGATTTGAAGCGTTTAGTAGTCGTGGCGACACACGGTATCTGAATATTGCATCGCTATTACTGTGCTCCGAATTCATGACACTGACATGATCGAATACTTCACACGACAAGAATGGGTGAAACTCGGAACCGCTTCTGGAAACGGAATCGAAGCCCTTCAGATGTTTCGGATTCTGTAAGCCACGCAACGCACATAATGAACGAAATTCAACCTGATTTGAAAGTCGAAACTTTCAAAGTGAATTCCAGCATTGGTGTTGCGTCCGGATTCCTGGCGGCAATCGTTTTTGCCGGAATGGCTGTGGCAACCAGAGAGGCTGCTATTGGTCTTCCCGCGTCACAGATCATGTTGCTTCGTTCGATCTTTGCGGTCTCTCTGGTCGCCTTGCTTGATCGCCGATCCGTCGTTTCGATATTCAGGCGGACGCCTTGCTGGTAGCATGCTGAGCCTCCCGCCTTCAACATTCAAGTAATCTCTGCTTTCCACGCAGTTCGAGTTGGCATCAGTCAGCATTTCCGCGTGGACGCACTCCGGAATCCTCTGGTTGCAGCTTTCGGGTGAGATCAGAAACTTCCTCAATCGGGATAAGGTGCATCATGTCCGCTAGTGTCTCTCAACTTCTGCAACTGATCACGGCATATTTTCAGGCGGGCGGTGGCGGTGACTTTGGCAGCAGTGATTTTGGCAGCAGTGACTTTGGCGGAGACTCGGGTGGCTCTGATTTTGGAGGCAGCGGTTTCGGCTTTGATTCTGGCACCAGCGACTCCGGCGACAGCCAAGGAGGCGAGGCTCTGTCGGCTCTGATTAGTTGGCTGGTGGAGCATCCATGGGTGAGTGTACCGCTGATGCTGCTTGTGGGTTACCTGATCATACGGACTTATGCGGAGGGAGAACGCAGGGTTATTACAAGGACCATTCGAAAAGGCCGAAAGGTGCAGCAGAATGAGCTGATGACAAGAGCGATGGCTCGTATTCATCATTCGGACGCAAATTTCCTGCAGCCAATTTTTCTGGAGCGCGTCACGCTGGCATTTCGTGCTATTCAGGAATGCTGGAGTCGACAGGATTTGCGGAAATGCCGAGCCTTCATTTCTGACGGAGTTCATGAGCGATTTCAGCTGTATCTGCAGATGCAGAAAGCTGAAGGGGTTCGGCAACGGATAGACGATCTGGAGGTCGCCGAGGCTAAGTTTGTCGCCGTTCACTCGGAGTCCCAGTTCGATACGATTCACGTCATGTTTATCGCTTCTGCAGTGATTGCAGACGAACCTCTGGGGCAACCTGCTGCAACGCGCGCACGGATACCACGAAAGGAGTTTTCAGAGGTTTGGTCTTTCGCCCGGCGGCACGGTGCTGTTACCCGCCAGCAAACGTCTGTACTGGCCGGACAATGTCCGCACTGCGGCGTTGGTCTGGAGATTGTCGATAAGCCTCAGTGCTCACACTGTAAGTCGTTCCTGAATTCAGGCTATGACGACTGGGTACTGGCCGAGATCACTCAGGATTGTGAATGGCTGGTGGCGGATTCTGCGGAGCCAATACCTAGCTGGAACGAGCTGATTTCTGCGGACCCGGGTTTGAGTTTGCAGCAACTCGAGGATCGGGCCTCGGTGGTCCTGTGGCGATGCCTCATGTCGTTGTACTTCCAGCAGCCGGCGATGGCAGCGCCAGTGTTATCCCAGGGACTGTCAGGTATTCCTGCAGCGTGGCGGGTTTCCGGGGAGGGATTCTGGAAGCGGCCCGCCATGGGTTCGGTGGAGGTCGTTCGATGTCACTCGGCAACTTCTGCACAGGATTTTGACCGCGCGGTTGTGCTGCTGCGGTGGTCCGGGACAAAAGCGACGGGCCACCGCAGTACCCCACGCCTTCTGAACCACCAGTCGATTTATTCGCACGAGGTGACACTGATTCGCCGGCATGGGGTTCAATCAAAAATTGAATCCACATTTTCTTCATTCAGCTGTCGCGCCTGTGGTGGACCGATTGATGTCGCTGGGGCAGATTCCTGCACTTATTGCGGCAAGTCTCTGAATGATGGCAGCTATGACTGGGTTGTGGAATCTGTCAATTTGCATCGGCCATTCAGCAACGTCCGTCTGCCGCAACCAGTTGAAGCACCGAAATTGACGGGCTGGCAGTTGAAACCACAGTGGTTGTCCGTTTCCCTGCAGCCGCTGGATTCTTTGATTGTCTCCGCGCGAATGCTGATGAGCGATGGCGAACTGGCGGAAGTCGAGAAAGAGTTTCTGAGGGGACTGGCAGAGTGTCAGCAAATCCCGGCGGAGCGACTGGAGGAATGCATTGCAGCGGCAAAATCGGCAACTGACGAAATCTCACTGCCGGGTGATACCGCGCAGGCGAGATTGCTGATGCAGGACCTGATGCGCGTAGCGTTCGTCGACGGCCGAGTCACTCGACACGAACTCGCCATGTTACGAAAAATCAGTGGTCCTCTGAATTGGAGCGATGCAGATGTCCGTCAGGCGATTGGTCGAACTCGCAAGGAACTGGTCCGGGAGTTGCGGGACGCAGGGCGACTGAGGAAGTAGGCCGTGTGGCGGAAAACCTCGCTGAGGCTCAGGCAACATCAACAACATTCTACAATCATGGCACTTTCTTGCTTGTTATCAACATTTCAGGCTGGATGAATGGACCGCAACTGGAGAATGGAGAATCCCCCGCGAATCCGTCAAGGTTGCGTCCAGACTGTTCGATGCCCGATTCACTTCTCTGCTATTCTCTTCCACCTTTGCCACCACTGCAGCTGAACTAATTAATTTCAGAGACGGGATTGACTCCATGAATCGTAATCTTCTGTTTCCATCAAATGCACGATTCGTGGTGGCCATCGGCTGTGGCTTCGGGGCGATATTTTCCTTGTTCGTTGGAATCGCTGCCCTGCCTTCGATTCCACCAACAATCGCGTCAGACTGTTTGCCACTCGCTGTCGGAATTGGACTCTTTGTACTGCTTTCCTATTCCTGTGTACGTGCTCTGCGTTCAGGCTTTGAGCTGACCCATAGTGGTGTCCGACTCAGAGGCTGGTTCAGAGATACGACTGTCCCTTTCGCCGCAATTGCGTCCTTGACGGAAGAAATACGACCGTTGGGTGACAGTGACAGAGTGTGCATAGTATATGTCGCTCGAAATGAAGCCGGCAAACCTCTGTTTGTAATCCCTCCGAGAGCCGTTGAACCGCTAAAAGATTCGAACCACAATATTCAACTGCGGACGCTGCCGAAACAAACCGTGTAACAGCGTTCATCTTATCGAAATTGTGAGTATCGACCTCGCGAGGCTGCCCTTTTTGGTTCGTAGGTCCTGCCCACAGCCTTCTTATTTCCAAGGATTTCCTTCTTCTTCGTATCGACAGAGATGGCTGGTTCACCACGACGTTGTTGCGCCCGCACGCGATTGTTGATATGCCGAAATTGTGCATCGCGATCGGGATGCTGCCTGCCTTCCCGCTTCTTGCGATTGGCCTGAAGACTGTAACCCATTTTCACCAGCAGGCGACGTACGGTTGTTGGACTCACGGCGAAACCCTGCTTGCCGAGTTCCACCGCCAGCGTTCGAGTGCTTTTGCACGTCCAGCGCAGCGGACTCATTGGATCGCCACGTGTTGTCGGATTGATGAGCCGATCCAATGCGTCCAACAGTTCAGGCTGCAAGTCCTGATATGTTTTTTGACCGCCTCCGCTTCTGCGCTGTCGATCCGAAGAAAGAAAGTCTCCACTTGCCAGATCCCTGATGCCGTTGCGAATCGTACGATCGGAAATACCAGTCGCTGCAGCGACCGCAGTAATTCCTCCACGCCCCAGTGATCGAGCTTCAACAGCAGCCCACATACGACGACCTCGCTCATCCAGCTCTGATGAGAGGTCTCGATACTTATCACCAATCCCTTCGATGACGTTCGCGTCCGGCATCGCCAAACTATCCGACAATTCAACCCGGTACGTCAACACCAATTCGATAGTTTATTTTGGCGCGGATACTTACTCTCAGCGGGTACCGGCGCGAAGTATATGTTGATCTACGCCGCAGCTAGAGCATCATCTTTCACATCGGCCATCATCTTCTGGATCACATCGTCCGCGCTGATACCTTCGGCCTGGCCTTCGAAGTTGAGGATCATGCGGTGGCGAAGTACCGGCAGGGCCATTTCCTTGAGATCATCTCGGGAGACGTGGTAACGATTGTCGAGGATCGCGCGGATTTTGGCGCCCAGAATCAAGGCCTGCAGGCCGCGTGGACTGGCACCGTAGCGCACGTACTTCTTTGCCGCAGCGGACGCGAGCTCATGATCGGGATGAGTTGCTACGACCATCGCAATTCCGTAACGTCGTACATCATTGGCAATTGGAATCATGCGAGACAACTGAGACATCTGCAGAATTCGTTCTCCGCTTAACACCGCTTCAGCTTTGGGTTTAAGATTCTCCGTCGTGCGATCAAGAATCGTTTCAAGGTCACTCACAGTCGGATACTTCACCAGCAGCTTCACAAAGAAGCGATCCAGTTGCGCTTCCGGCAGCGGATACGTGCCTTCCATTTCCAGCGGGTTCTGAGTCGCCATCACGAAGAACGGCTCGGACAGGATATGCGTCACACCAGCCACGGTTACGGAATGTTCCTGCATTGATTCCAGTAGTGCCGACTGCGTCTTTGGCGTCGCACGGTTGATTTCATCCGCCAGCAGGACGTTGGCGAACAGCGGTCCTTTTTGAAATTCAAACACCTTGCGACCGTCGCCAGCTTCGGCGATCACCTGCGTCCCGATCAGGTCCGCTGGCATCAGGTCCGGTGTGAACTGGATGCGATGGAATTCTAGGTGCAACGCATCTGCGAGCGTACGAACCGTCAGAGTCTTGCCGAGCCCCGGAACACCTTCCAGCAGCACATGCCCGCCTGCAATGAGAGATATCAGTGTGTCATCAAGAATATCCTGCTGTCCCACGATGACCTTTGAGATCTCAGACCGCAGCCGATGGAAGTCCTTACGAAACTCATCCAGTTGCTGCTTGAGCTGTTCATCGACGGTCATTCGGCAGGAGCCTTTGTCAGATAGTCGCGGTTTGTTCTGAGGCGGTGAGTTCTCTTCGCCACGCTAATGGAGCGGTGCGACCCGGTGGTCCAACAGATCCTGCGGGACATTGCACGCGGCCACGTACGCCACGGAGTGGTTTCTACCAATTGGCATCGCCTTTTGGTAGCTTCGACAATCATCCGATCCCGTACGAAACTCATTACGGGGTTCATATCTCTGATGAACCGACCGCAGGCGGAACCAGCGATCGCCAGCCCTTCGTTTCAGACGGCGATCACTTTTTCTTATTCTGAAACTGTTCCGCGGGGGCGATCAGGTCGCCTAGATCAAGAGTCTTGTCAGCCGTGACAGTCAGCAGCCAGTTTCCTTTTTCGAGCGGTGCGGGTTTGCCGTCGGTGACAAGAGTCTGGAGGTAGCCCGGTCTTTCATGCCAGAAGCGGAACTTCCATTCACCGGCTGGTACGTTTGCGATTTCAAAGCTGCCGTTCTCGCGAGTGATCGCAATATACGGATGGTCGGCCACGATCAGCCATGCTTTCATCCATGAGTGGATCGAACAATCGACGCGTACGGGCAATGTTTCGGCCTTCGTGAATTTTTTCTGAAGGGGCTGATTCATTGGGATGATTTCGCTGAACGGCTGAGTCCGACGTGCGTAGACAGCGGCGTTGTGAGGAACCGGATCGGAATTCTTCAGTTCAAAAGTCTGTCCGGTGCGCACGCCCAGCATGCGTGGTTCAAACCGGCAGTCGCGGTTATCGAGGATCGGTGCTTTTTGTGGCGGGTCTTTGAGGTCCGGATGAATTGGAATCTCGTCGCGGGTTTCCAGCCAGACAGCGACATTGCGGATGCCGCGATTGTCTTTGTGGACGAACAACGATTCTTCGACCAGCCCAACGATGCCGCAGATTTCAGCATCGCGTTCGACATTAATCTTCTCTGGCACGGGTGCATCTTCACTGTAGACGATGCGACCTTTGATTGTGCCCCAGGCACCATCAGCGACAGCATCGTGGCGAAACGCGATTCCAAACATGGCTGCGATAAGATAAGCAGCGAATGATGGGCGGAAAAGTTGAGGACACATTACGGGATTCTCCGTTTTATGGCCGAGCGAACTGGATTGCAGCGTTAAAATCGTCACCAATCGCAATGTTTACCCACCTGATTCAGCCGCCACAGTGATCGATCCAGTCTGCGAATCGATGCTATCCTGTTCAAATGCCGAAAAAGAAAACTGGACGTCCCTGTCCAACAGCCGCAAAACGACTGGCCGCTCCATCGGCTTGGGAAGCGTACGCAATTTCATATCACTTTCGCAATCGACTTTGATCACAAGTTATGAACAACGCCAGGGATTCCAAACATGAGCCAGATTCATTGACCGCACGACTGCGTTCAGCGATCATTGATCGCAGTCGTACGAGACATCTGCTGGTGTGTCTGGCGGGTGTTCTGATCTGCGTCGGTGTGCAGATGGTTCAGAGCTCGAGCCTGACGTCGCGCCCCAGCGAACAGGATTCTGTGTTTCTTGGCCGCCATTTGGCGTATCTGGCCTTTTCACTCGTCTGCGCCTGGCTGGCTTCCAATATTTCTGCCAACTGGCTGCAGCGGCACGCCGTTCGACTATACGTGGTGCTGTTGCTACTGTTGATCATCTTGCTCGTGCCTGGCATCGGAAGTCGCATTAACGGGGCTCAACGCTGGCTGCGCTTCGCAGCGCTTTCTTTGCAGCCTTCCGAACTGGGGAGAATTGTGATGCCCATTTTGGCGGCGTCGATGCTGGTCAGATTCCGAAACACGTCCGGCTTTGGTATGAAGACCGTTCCCGTAACTTTGTTTCCGATCCTGATCGTGGCTCCACTGGTTGCGATTGAACCGGATCTTGGTGCGACCGTGTTTCTGCTCATCGGTTATGCGCTGACACTGTTTCTTGGCGGATGGCCGTTGCGATATTTCGTGATGTGTGCCTCTTGCGTGATTCCTGCAGCCGCTTCGTTATTCATTCTTCGGCCCTATCAGGTGCAGCGTATTTCGGGGTTCATGGATGCGTGGAGGGATCTGAGTCAGGCACCGTGGCAGATCCGTCAATCATTGATATCGATCGGGTCTGGTGGACTTGAAGGAACCGGCATCGGCGGCGGCTGGCAGAAACTCAGTTACCTGCCCGAAGCGAACACAGACTTCGTATTTGCTGTGATTGGTGAAGAACTGGGATTGATTGGGACGCTGGCAGTGTGCTTCGTCTGGATAGCCGTGTTCCTTACGGGTCGCTCCGTGCTGCGGCATCTGCCACGAACGTCGTTTGAATGGATTCTTGGCTCAACGCTGCTGGTGCAGTTGCTTTTTCAGGCAATGGCCAACATTGCCGTTGTCACGGCAATGGTCCCGCCCAAAGGCGTGCCTCATCCGTTTATCAGCTATGGCGGAACAAACCTGCTGGTGAGCCTGATTGCAGTTGGATTGATCGTTGGAATGTCGCGAAGTTCACCGCCAGCTGCAGAGGATGAACATGACCGGGGCGAGCCATACGGCGACCAGGCGTTTCGCTCTCGGGTTCGATAAACCGCACTATCACTGCAGCGCGTTACAGTGGCACGCAACGGACAGCACGAAATCCTGCGATGTGGCTGCGCAACTTCAAGCGGCGTCACGGGATGGTGGGGCGTGCTGTGATATTTGATGCAGGGCAGTTTCGCTGGACTGCATTTCGCGAACGGTTAGTTTATCAAGCAGATCACGAATCGTCTTTTCTGCTTCGCATCGATCATTCTTCCAGCGACTCTGAAGGGTTGCCAGTTCGTTCTGCATTGTATCGATCATCTGGTGCTGATCATCGACCACGGAACCGGCAACACGCGCGGACAATTCCCCTTCGCGTTTGGAAAACCACTGTTCAAGTTCGCTTCGATCATTTCGAAAGTGCTGCTGCCGAGCGGCGAGATCGACGGCCGTCAATTCAATCTTATCGCGTTCAGCCGCGACCTGACTATGGAGCCGTTCGAAGAACGACTGCACATCGCCACGCGCTTGTTCCAGACGCGCTCGAGCGAGATCGGAGGACGCGGCATCCCGCAACAGACTGGTGCGAGCTTCTTCAGTCACCAGACGCTGTTCCAGAATTTCACTCTGTGTCTGATCGAGTTCAGCTCGTAGTCGATTCAGGCGCTGAGACCGCTCTTCTAGGCGTGCAACAAGATCCGCAAGCGTTGCTTCCTGCTGCTTCGTCCGACGCTGGCGACTCTCAGTCTCTCGAAGGATGGCTTCGCGTTCTTCCTCACTGCGCCGCTGCTGACGCTGAATTTCTGACAGCGCGGCGATTTTACTGCGTTCCGCGATTCGCGATTCGCGATCGATCGACCCTTCGCGTTCCAGCAACAACTGACGAATGTGCTCCATCTGCCGAAATCGCAGACGATGCTGTTCCAGAAATCGCAAGCGATCGCTGCGAAACATTTGCTGCTCACGACGGAATTCACGCAGCTCGATCTCGAGATCTTCCTTCGCGCGTGTGAGGTGTTCAAACTGAAAGCGATAGCGACGCTGTAGGTTGCTTTGTTCCGTCAGTATGCCCTGGCGTTTCTTGTCGATCTCCTCCCGCAGGCGCTGTTGTTCGGTATCCACCTGCTGACCGAACAGTTCACGCTGCTGCTGAAGAACTTCGGCCTCATGCTGCAATTCCAGCAACTGCGTTTCGTGCGCCTGCTCCCATTCACTCTTCTGACGATTGAGCAGAATGATTTCAGTGGCCAGTTCTTCGCGGGCCTTATCAGCCAGCCGAATGCGTTCAGCCTTGAGTTCGGCGGCGATCACCTGCAGTCGGTCGGCATGATCCTGCCGTTCGCGTTCGCCCTGGGCACGCAGGCGATCACGTTCTGCATCCAGCAACATGCGTTCCTGACTGACTTTCATCCGTTCTTCGTCCAGTTCGGCGCGAACGGAGGCTTTCAGGATGACACGTTCCTCGGCTAGTGCCCGTTGTGCGGAACGAAGTTCAGCTGCGTGGCGCTGGACCAGCTCTTCCTGCTGCGAAACCTTACCGATTCTCTGCTCCAGTTCAGCCATCGTCTCGCGATGTTCGGTACGCTCACGGGCAACCTGTGAGGCAAATTCGTGGGCGCGCTGCTCAAAGGCGCTGCGGTCAGCTTCCAGCTGTTTTTCGTCGGTGGCCAATTCTGATCGACGTTGCTGCAGTTCAGAAAAACGCAGCTGAAGTGATTCCGCAGCGGCTGAAGCCTGAAACAGAATTCGCAGAGCATCGGATTCGCCGGCTGCGGCATTGGCATCCAACTGACCGGACGTGACAGTACTGGTGGAGCCTTGCAATGAAGCCGCCCCAGATAATGCCGCGCCGTTGCGGGATGGACCTGAAGCTGTCAGATCATCAGCAGAATTCTCCGGCATGTTCGGGACTCCTTTCCCAAACGAGACCTGTGGGCAACACTTGAAAACGCAATTTGACGGCACCGAAACACAAACCGCGTGTTTTCCGCAGCATCAGAATTGTTCAGACAACAATTCTTTGAAGTTTAAGACAGTACTTTGTCAAGCATGCTGACAAAGTGCTGTTTTGCCGGCGCACCGACAACTTTGTCAACCATTTCGCCGTTCTTGAAAAGCATCACGGTTGGAATACTGGTGATTCCATATCCGGCGGCCGTTTGATGGTTATCGTCCGTATTGACTTTGCCAATTTTGACGCGGCCTGCATATTCACCCGCCAGTTGTTCGACCGTCGGCATCAAGTGACGGCACGGGCCACACCACGGAGCCCAGAAATCCACCAGCACAGGCTCAGAAGATTCCAGAACTTCGGACTTGAAGTTCGCGTCGGTGAATTCGTGCAAATTACCAGCCATTAACAAGTTCTCCTCTTATGATCTCATGTGGAACGCGGTTGACACCGTCCCAAAAAAGTGTCGTCGGCAAATACGCCGTTTGTGGTTCAGGATTGATGTTGACGGTACACAACTCGCCGTTAGTTGCCGCAGTTTGCCAGCGGCAACATACAATCAGGTGGAAAATGTTCCCCGAACTTGCCATCATCCTGTTCAGTGGATTATTGGCCAACCTCGAAACACTGTCAACGGGGCTCCGTTTTTGTAACCGACGTCCGCGTTTTCGGAATTCCGGCAAAAACTGCCACACAGGCAGGCTTCAGGCAATTCAGCGGCAAACGACGTTCCAGGAATTAAAAGCGGGGTCCGCACAAAGAACTCGCGGGCAAACCTGCGGTCGATGCCCGGCATGGAGGTTAAACGGTTTACGCAGCCGGGGTGGCAATCTTCTTAGTGGTCAAGGTCTTCACCGGCACTTTTTTTTGGAAGCCGCTCCAGCGACTGAGGATTCCAAGGCGTCCGGTGGTCAGCAAAATAAGCATCGAAGGAACCATAATCGGGCGGATTACAAACGTATCCAGCAACACACCTACGGCCAGGGCCAGCCCCAGTTGATCCATACCGACAAGACTTCCTGCCATCAGAGAACAGAACGTGCCGGCCATGATAATTCCGCAACTGGAAATGATGCTCCCAGTGCGTTCGAGAGCTATGGTGATGCCTTTCACGGGGCCGTGAATCTTCTGTTCCTCTTCGATCCGTGACATCAGGAAGATGTTGTAGTCTTCCCCGACCGCAATCAGGATCGTGAACAGAAACATGGGCACTTTCCAGTCAAGACCTGCAAACTCCGACGGGTTGGCAGCCGTCAGCCAGAAGACCAGGTACGTGAATCCCAGCGTTGCCAGATAACTGTAGAATACCGTAAACATCAGATAGCCGCAGACGCCTGGTCGCTTAAGCAGCAACACAAGAATGATATACACGCCTGCCAGTACAAGTGCATCAATGCGGATCTGATCCGAATCGGTAACGTCCTTGAGGTCACTGATCTGAGGAATCGAGCCTACAAAATACAAGTTTGCATTCGTCAGGCCTTCGGGCAGATGGTCGTGCAGCCGATCTCGCAGATTGCGATAGTCACTGATACTGCTGCGTGAGAACGGATCATTCTTGAAGATCAGATCGACACGCATAATCGAACTGTATTTGGAACTGACAAACGCCTTCCGCACAAACATTTTGAAAGCGGGCATTTCCCTCGCTTTCAGTACAGGCATTTCACGCTGCCCTTTCGGAGCAGCCAGGGATCGAACGGCAATCAATCCCAGTGCCTCTTTTTGACGGACGAGGTTATCTGTAAACTGTTTGACAAGGTCTTCCGATTCTCCCTGAATCGGGCTGAAGTCCATGCCCTTGACTTCAACCAGAACCCTCAGCGGAGCGACCTCACCCGCCGGAAAATGTCGTTGAGCTGCCTGCGCCCCATACACACTGGCCGCCGTGTCCGGCAGTTCCGAAAGCAGCCCGTAACTCAGGTTGCCAAAGAACAATACGCCCGCGACCGCGAACGGCAGCATCAGGAGAATACTCAGTGACCATGCCGTCCATGCGCGGCGTTCAATCACGCCACCGATCCATCGCCACCCTTGAGTCAACAGATTCGCGCGCTGAATCCGCGATGTCAGATTCGTGCTGGAAAGGAATCCTGTGTCATTGCGGGACGTAGCGCGGGGTGCATTTGGCCAGAATGCAAAACGACCGGCCAACCGCAAAATAGCAGGTGTCAGCGTCAATGCCGCACACAGGCAGACTGTGAGGCCAAAGGAAATCGCGATCCCGGCTTCCCGGAACTTGCCAAATTCCGCAAAAATCATCATCCCGATGCCGCATACAACCGTGCCAGCGCTCGCCGTCAGGGCGGCACCGACACGTTCCAACGTACCGGAAACTGCATCTTCGATCGTCAGTCCGCCATCCAGTTCTTCACGATAACGTGCCACCAGAAACAAACAGTAATCGACACCCGCACCATAAACCAAGACGGTGACATACGTTTCGATTCCATTGAACATGGTAATCCAGCCAGCCTGAGCCATCAGGATCAACAGCTTCATGGAAATGATCGTGGACACCGCCACTGTGATCAGCGGAATCATGGCCAGAGCTGGCGCACGATAGATGACGATCAGCAGTCCTACCACAAGAATCACGGTCCATTTTTCCGTCGATTTCGCACTGTTGCGCGATTCCTGCATCATATCGCGGCCAAAGGTCGCCGTGCCACTTAATGCAATCTCCATTCCTGCCGGAAGCGACGGTTCTGTCAGATTCTTTGGTGTATGCTTCAGCTTGTTGACAAAAGCCTCGATGCGATCGACGAGTTCCGTGTTTGATTGATCGAGGAACTCAGTCCGCAGCCACAACACGATCGAAGTCGCCTGTTTATTCTCGCTGATGAACATGTCGCCGATTCGTTTGTCTTCAAACGACTCGATGCCCTGAGCAATGCGAGCCTCAGCTGCCGCAGCAGCTTTGGCCGCCATGGATTCGTCCAAATCTTCATTTCGCTGCTGTTCAGGCGTTGGAAGTCCCGCAATCCGGTGGATCTCCGGGATGACCGATCGAGACAGAAAATCGTAATCTTCCGGAAGCAGGCCTTCTCCCTGCTCACGCCGCACCACCAGAACAAGATTGCTGGAATGCTGATCGTCAGGAAAAGCATCCTTGAACTTGAGTTCCGCGACTCGGCTTGCCGAGTCCTCAGGCAGGAATGCAAATTCGCCGTTCTGAGCGACTTCGCTTAAGTCGGGCGCAGTCCAGATGCAGACTGCAAGCAGTGCGCCCCAGCCCAGCAAAATCAGCACGGCTTTGTGAGCGGCAAGTTCGCCGAGACTTTTAAACAGCATGGAACATGCCTGAAAAGCAGGTCAAAGAAAGGAAACCGGTCAGGAGGTCGCAAATTGAGGTCACCGCGAGAATCCATCGAGGATAAAACGCCTCGCAGCACGGAATTGCATCCCGCAGAACAAGACCTGTTCGGTTGCAAACGCTGAAAAATATCGGGGTTACGCGAAAAATTCAATCCGAAGAACCCGTTCCATTCATTCAATCTGGTTCAGAACGGCAGAATTGGTCAGGTTGCGGAGCTAAGGCAGTTTCGAAGTACAGGGCAGATTTTGATGGACGATCGTCTCGGAGCGCACAAGCCTGTCGTATTCCCTTCATTCCCTTCTGCAGACTGCTAGACTTATTGCTTCTTACGGTCTGCTGAAACCGCGATTCGTATTCCTTGAACATCCTTACCGCCCATTTCGGTCGGGTACGAATTGCCAGCGACGCTGTCGGAAATCTGAAAGCGCAACAACAATGGCCGCGTATTTTCCAGAAGTCGATAAAATCCAGTTCGAAGGCCTGCAGTCCAAAAACCCGCTCGCGTTTCGACATTTCAACGCCGCCGAAATCGTCGAAGGCCGATCCATGCATGACTGGCTGCGATTTGCTGTCTGCTACTGGCACACCTTTCGGGGCAACGGGACCGATCCTTTTGGCGCGCCGACTTTGAATCGTCCGTGGGACGATGGTACAGATTCTCTGGATAACGCTTTGCGTCGTGTGGACGTCGCGTTTGAGTTCATGACGAAGCTGGGGGTGCCCTATTATTGCTTCCATGATCGCGACGTGGCTCCGGAAGGTTCAACACTCAGTAAGAGCCACGCCAATCTGGACGTTGTCGCTCGTAAACTAAAAGAAGCTCAGAAGAGCAGCGGAATCAAATTGCTCTGGGGCACAGCCAACCTGTTTTCGAATCCCCGATTCATGCATGGTGCAGCCACGAGTCCTAACGCTGATGTCTTTGCGTTTGCGGCGGCTCAGGTTAGAAAAGCCATCGAAGTCACTCACGACCTTGGTGGAGAAAACTACGTGTTCTGGGGTGGACGCGAAGGATACATGTCGTCCTTGAACACTAACATGAAACGCGAACTGGATAATCTGGCGCGCTTCATGCACATGGCAAACGACTACGCGAAATCGATTGGATTCAAGGGCCAGTTCCTGTTCGAACCGAAACCCAAAGAACCAACGAAGCACCAATATGACTTCGATGCAGCGGCCTGCCTGAACTTCATTCGGCAGTATGGACTGCTGGACGTCGTGAAACTGAATATCGAAACGAACCATGCGACACTGGCAGGTCACTCGATGATGCATGAACTGGAGTACGCATCAATTCAGGGCGTGCTGGGCAGCATCGACGCCAACACCGGCGATCTGCTGCTGGGCTGGGATACCGATCAGTTTCCAACCGACATTTATCTGACCACGCAAGTCATGCTGGTGATCATGAAGCAGGGTGGCCTGAGCCCCGGTGGCACAAATTTTGACGCTAAAGTTCGCCGTGAAAGTATCGACCCGATCGACCTTTTCCACGCTCACATCGGCGGCATGGATGCCTTTGCCCGAGGTCTGAAAATCGCAGCGGCGATCCGAGCGGACGGCATTCTGACGAGCTTTGTCAAGGAACGCTACAGCAGCTACGACAGCGGTATCGGTCGCAAAATCGAAAACGGAACGACGAACATGAGGGAACTGGAATCCTACATCGTCGAAAAAGGCGAAGCCGCAGCGAACACCAGCGGTCGTCAGGAGATGCTCGAAAACCTGATCAATCGCTATATCTAGACGACGCGCCACTCCGTTCTGGACGCTCCTGACTGGCGAGCGGCAGGCGTCAGCTTGCCGGTATTTTGTGTTCGGAGTCGCAACGTACTGGTGCCCTGTCCCCTGTCGCGGCCGACGCTCGCTGAAGCCATTCACTCGCCGCCTCCATTTATGACTCGGCCTCCGCGTCCTGCAGTGGATTCTTGAAAAACAAGGCACCCATTTTTCGTGTCTGAAAGCGCGTCGGTTGGTCGGACCGAAGCTGGTTAATGAGCACACTGCGCAGGGAATTTCGTCGTGAGTCTGGTGAGGACCAGGTGACGAATCTTCAATAGAGCCGGAAAAGCGGAGAACCGTGAGGCGACGCTTTGAACAGTTTCACGGATTCCATGGACCTGATGTTCTGACCACCGTTCCGCCGTTTCACGCCTTTCGGCGAATCACTCATGGACGGATGCTGATTTAATATCCGGGGCCCAAGTGGATTGGTTGTTGTTTACAGGTACAGTATGTTGGACAACAATCCTGTTTGTCCGAGAGCCGCAGCACATGTCCGACGTCACTCAAATTCTGTCGCAGATCGAATCCGGTGATCCATCGGCGGCCGAGCAGTTGTTACCGCTGGTCTATGACGAATTGCGGAAGCTGGCTCAGGAGAATCCGGGGCAGACGCTGCAGGCAACGGCGCTGGTACATGAGGCTTACATCCGGCTGGTCGGTGTGGAAAAGGCACAGCGCTGGAACAGTCGCAGACACTTCTTTGGCGCGGCAGCCGAAGCGATGCGGCGAATTCTGATTAATCTGATTAAACCGCGCTCGTGAATAAGGCAACGGAAAAGCATGGCACCGGACTGGAAGCGGGTGACTCTGGATTCCATAACCGTCCCCGGAGGAATTGATCCGGCCGACCTGATCGCGTTTAACGAGCTCATGGATCAGCTTGCGGAACATGATGCACAAACCGCCGAAGTCGCGAAGCTGCGCATTTTTGTCGGACTAACCATTGCCGAAATTGCAGGGATTCTGAACATTGGATCTCGCACTGTGGACCGCCAGTGGGCCTTTGCCCACGCGTGGCTCCGCACACATTTGAGTTCGGAATAAATCGCAATTCTGAAATTGTTCCAAAAAATTTCTGGCGCGATCTTTCCTCGAACCGGGCACTGAATAGCGGAACCCAAGTGTAGGAGTTAAGCGGGATGAATGACCAATTCGCTAGGATTCGAGACCATTTTCTGGCTGCGCTGCAGTGTGACGGGACCGACGCGCAGCTGCGGTATGCGGAAGAACATTGCAGCGACTGCCCGACTGTGCAGGCTGAGCTCCTGAAAATGCTGCATGCTCACCAGAATACAGTCGGATTCTTAGCTTCGCGGACTGATGAAGATCACATTCCCGCTGAATGTCCGGAAGCCGTCGGCACAATGATCGGCCCATACAAGCTCTGCGAGGTGCTGGGCGAAGGAGGCATGGGGACGGTTTATGTCGCTGAGCAGTAGCAGCCCATGCGTCGTAAGGTGGCACTGAAGGTCATCAAGCCGGGCATGGACGGGCCTGTCAGAATTTTTGTGTCAGGCAGAAATTGCAGAAGTTTGAAAGTCAGAGTCAGGAATTTTTGGGCATACGATCTTCGAAGAGGATCGCGAAGTGGTTCAAGGCTTCTTTCCACTTCGGAATCGGCATCGTCCATTTCTTTGACGCTTCGTGAAGTGCCATGAAGATCATCTTCATTGCGGATTCGCGACTTGGATATTGTTTTCGGTTGCGAGTGAACTTACGAATCACACTGTTCACGGATTCGATGATGTTCGTCGTGTACGTCGCTTTGCGGATCGGAGCTGGCAGGTCGAACATCGAAATGATATGCGGCCACTTCGCATTCCACTGCTTTGAGATCGTCGGATATTTCGCATCCCACTTATCACTGAAATTCTTCAATTCCTGTTCGGCTTCCAGAACTGTTGCTGCCTGATAAATCTTCTTCAAATCGGCGATCACAGCGCGGCTGTCCGAGTCCGTCACGTACTTCAAAGCCGCACGCACGAGATGCACAATGCACAGCTGCACGCGAGCTTTCGGGAACGCTGTCTGAATGGCTTCAGGGAATCCCGTCAGCCCATCCATACACACGATGAAGATATCATTCACACCGCGATTCTTCAGATCCGTCAGACAAGATAGCCAGAATTTTGCGCCCTCCGTTTCATTCGGCCACAGGCCGAGAAGTTCCTGGCGACCCACAAAATTCACGCCGATCGCGACGTACATCGTATGTTCGGTCACACGACCGGATTCACCGCGAATGTGCACGACAATGCCATCCATCAACACAATCGGCCAGACCGCGTCCAGCCTGCGAGTCTGCCAAGCTTTGACTTCGCTGTTGAGGTCCTCGGTGATCTCAGACACCAGCGTCGCAGAGATTTCGACGTCGTACAAATCCTTCACGATGTCCTGAATGTCGCAAGTCGTCATGCCCTTCGCATACAGCGCGAAGATCTTCTCATCAACGCCACGTCCATGTGTCAGTCTCCGTGAAAAGGGTAGTCTGGGAATTATCCGTTTTCACCAACTGACACAATATTTCTTACAGGCCCCTCCGGCCTGGGAACGCATATCCGCGAAGCTCTGCTTCGCCGTGCTGGGTCCTATCGCCAGTCAGTAACGACTTCAACCAATCCCTGCTGGCCTGCATAGTTCCGAGCACTTGACCACCGCCAATGAATCGGTTCATCCACGAATCCTCGTTCCACTGGGTTGTTGTGCGTGTACTCGATCTTCCGCCACATCATGGTATCGCTCTGAATCTGCTTTGGTTTTCCACCTTCCTGCCCCACCTGATACTCACTTTCCATCTTGTGATTCAACTTCGTGGCTCTGAGTTGTCGGAGCAACGTTTCGCAGCGGCATTCCTCAAGAAGATCAATAATCCTGCGGGCGGTGAACGACTTGAAACTCTGCATCGTCGTCGGTAACTCTGGTGCAGAGATGACCATGTGCAGATGGTTTTCCAGTATGACGTAGGCAAACAGCTTCAGCTCCCGTTCCTTCTGCAGGTATCGCCATGAATCGAAAATGATGTCTGCCGTTTGCTGTCTTGTGAAGACTGGAATCCAACTGCTGATGGTGCTTGTAATGAAATATGGATACTCGGTTTCGTAAATCCGGTAACGGGTTTTGGTCATTGGCGTGGTGTCCGTTCACCGAGCAGTTGGTGAATTTTCGGGGGCAGTTTGGCACGCGGCGAAGCAGAGCTTCGGGGATATGCGTTCCCAAGCTGAAGCCTGGGAACGAGAAATCAACGTTACTTCGACAACCGATCCAGAACGTTCCGCGTGATTCTCACGACCGCTGGATCGTTGCCCCCCAGTCCGTGCGCCCAGTCGGTCGTACCAGCCGTGACAACGGTGCCGCCTTGAGTGTAAATGCCAAACACTGCCGCACCGACACGGTCCTTCGGAAAACGGTCGTACCACAAGCAGTCGCCGGGAGCCCAGCGGGCGGGGCAGGAACCCAGAATCGTGAACGACTTTGGTGTGCCGTCGTTATTCGTCGGCGACGGCAGCCCGTCTTTCCATGTCATTTCGCAGCCGTCGCATTCATAGCCAACGATCGTATCGTTGCCGCCGAAACGGTCGTCGCGTTTGAGGGCAGTACCTTCGAAGAGCCAGTGGTCCGGGCGATGTACGATGAACGATGCCGGGCCGTCCATGAACTGTCCATGGCTGCGATGGTAGCCACCCCATAAAAATCCGACGCCCGTCAATTGGTTCTCCGGTCGCTCAATCAGATGATGGCTCCAGATCGTGCTTAGCAGCTTGTGATCGCCCGCTCGATACAGCGGGTCTGTGTTGTGCCACTGTTTCCAACAGGTCAGTGAACGTCCGTTGTCCTCGCTGCGCACCTGCCAGCAGCAGGTGTTACCGCTGAAGAACGCCACGTTCCCGCCATCGGCAACATACTTTTCAAGATTGTCCCGCATCGGGGCTGACCAGTATTCGTCGTGGCCGACGCTTAACACCAGTCGGTACTGCTTCAGGATCTCCGGATGGAATTCGAGGTCGCTGTTGACGGCGTAGTCGATGACATAGCCGTTATTCTCGGCCCATTTAACAAAGGGCAACTCCCAATTTGGGTACTGTGACTGCATCGGGCGATCAAACGAAACACGATGTCCCTGCAGAGCGTCGCGATCGTGATACGCATACAAACTGTGACCGCCCCAGTTGGTGTAGGCGTTGTAAGTATTGGTTGCCAGTTGAAGCAGAATCTTCGTGTTCTTTCCTGGCTCAGAGGACCGGACAACAAACTGCACAGTACTGCTCGTCTCTTTATCGCCGTTCTTCAGAATCAACGTGGCAATGTAGCAGCCGCTTTTCCAGTCGTCAGGGATGGCCATCGTGAATGCCGCCGGCCAGTTGCAGCCATGCGACGACGCGCGATCAGGAATTGGATGAGTTGCACAGGCAATGTGAGTTTTCTCAATCATCGTCTCGTTCGTTCCACCCTGCCGCTCGATGACCATCCGAACGCTGTCACCACTGCTCGACAGATGAAACGAGATCTCTTCACCTGGCACGTAGCTGAGTTTATTGGCATAGCCGAGCACAAACGGAGCGGCGGGCTGTTGCTGATCGGCAAGCGTTGCGCGGCTCGCCAGCAGTGTGATAACGATCCAGCGGCAAATCATTCGCATAGGATTCTTCACTCCTCAATGACTGACAAGATGAGTGTCATTTTTCAGCAGAGGCGTCAGTATACTCCCTTCAGCCCGTAATTGCAGCGGCGAGTAGGCGAATCGCTTCGTTGGCTTCGAGATTCCTGACCAGCAGATCCTTTTGCCGACTGGTATCGCCTCGCAGCAGTTCAACACGCGACGCAGCCAGATTCAACGTTGCTGCGATCAGACGCACAACGGCCTCATTGGCTTTGCCTTGATCGGGGGGCTCCGTTACGGCCAGCTTGATGCGGCCACCGTGCATCCCAATGATCTGTTCACGACGCGATTTTGGCTGCACATGGACTCGAATAAGAACACCGTCGGCTGACTGTACAACCGCGCTGCTCAGATCCGATGTCCGTTCATTGCTCATGCCGTTAGACTTCAGCCAGCGTTGCGCAGACGACCGACGATACGTTCAAAGTCGTCGTTGTTGCCGAAATGAATCACGATCTGTCCGGCATTATTCTTCTTCTGCCGAATATCGATCTTCGCCCCAAGATGGCCTCGCAGAAAATCCTGTAGACCGAGCACATGATTGGATGGACCGGGCTGCTGATTCCCTTCCGTCGGTTCCGTCGATGTTGCTGTATCTGTACCGTTCGGCAGCGGCAACGTCCCTGCACGCAGCATCTCTCGCACGATGTCCTCTACGCGACGTACAGACAATTGTTCCTGTTCGATCTGCCGGGCCAGTTCGTTCTGCTGCGCTTCCGAGAGTGGCAGCAGCGCCTTCGCATGCCCGCCAGTGAGCTTGTTTGACCGCAGTAATTGTTGAATGGACTCCGGAAGTTCCAGCAGTCGCATCATGTTGCTGACTGTCGCGCGATTCATGCTCAACTGGCGACCCAACTCTTCAATCGTGCCGCCGAAACGTTCCAGATAATCTTTGAAAGCAGCCGCCTTTTCGAGTACATTCAGGTCTTCACGTTTAATGTTTTCTTCCAGCGCCGCTTCACACGCCTGACGATCTTCAAACTGAATCACGCGGCACGGAACGGTTTCCATTCCGACCTGTTGAGCCGCCCGCCAGCGACGTTCGCCGGCGATCAACTGATAACCAGCTTCGCCGTCCGGACGTGCCCGGACCAGCAGCGGCTGAAGGATGCCATGCTTTCTGATACTTTCCGCCAGTTCTTCAATCGCCGATTGTTCAAATTCGCGACGAGGCTGAAACGGATTGCGTTCAATCAGTTCCATCGCAATCTCATCCGACGCCGGTGCTGGTGGTGCGGAGAGCGCATGCATCGGAAGGATGGAAGGGCTTTGGCCGGTATGTTCGTCCGCGCCGCTGCCGAGAAGTGCATTCAGCCCTCGACCCAGTCGTCGCTTGAAGTTGCCCTGACCACCCTGCTCATGATTTACTGCGTGCGCTTCCATGTGACCGCCCCAATCCAAAACGTAGAAACCAGTTCGTCGTGGCGAATCACCTGCACTGTTCCGAATCCGGACCCTCACGCAGGCAATCCGCCCAACCATCGCCTGATTCGATAATCGGCAGTGTTGCTACAGTCGGTACAGTCGGGAATTCGGTTTTGTGTCGCGTGGGAGCGTTCGGCAATTTCTGCCGAACCGCTGCCTCTCTGAACCTCCGATTGCCTGTCATTGTGACGCAGTTTCTGCAGGATGGACAATCCGTTCCAATTCCGCGAACCATACCCATGATGGTTCGACGCGGAGCCATTAACCCGCCTACAATCAAAGCTTGAAATGTCTCGGCTGTTGGTGCCGTCTTGACGGCGGTCATCACCTGAAGCATCCGAAGAAACGAAGTTGCAGCATCCATGGAATCAACATTCTCCCTGAAGGGCGTTCTGCCTCCACAGGTTTGCGGCGATTGCTCTTCCTGTTTTAAAAATTTCTAGTCAGACAGAAACTGCGAAAGTCGAACCAAGGCTGATCACGTAAGCAGCGGACCTCAACGATGAAGTCAGCAATGTGGCAACTTGCCGATATGTTGTTTCCGTCGCGGTGTGCGTTGTGCGGAATGACCGATCATGCAGCTTCGGACGGAGGGAATGCCTACTGTCCGGAGTGCATTGAACAGCTCACACCTGAACCAGTCAATCGCTGCCAGCGGTGTGCGGCGGAGATCGGGCCGTTCGCGAAATCGGACAAAGGATGCACTCATTGTCGAAATCGCACTCTGCGTTTTAACACAGTCGTGTGCCTCGGCATGTATGAGGGGTCGCTTCGAAAGGCGTTGCTCGCTGCGAAGTGGTCGTTTTCTGCCGTGCGGATGAGATCGCTCGGGGCGCTCCTCGCGAGCAGGCGATCGGCGGAACTCAACGAAAAGCCGTTCGACCGGATCGTGCCAATCCCGCAGCATTGGCGGCAGCGAATTGTCCGCAACTTTAATCCGGCATGGATCATTGCGAATGAATTGGGATCCCAACTGAATGTGAAATGTGACGTACACTTGCTCAAAAGGGCGTTGCGGACTCGGCCACAGAAACGCGTGTCGGTGAAGCAACGATTCGAAAATCAAAGCGGCGCGCTGGCAGTCGCTCATCCGCACGCCGTCCAGGGCGAACGCATTTTGATCGTCGATGATGTTCTGACCACCGGCGCAACATGTTCCGAAGCTGCGAAAGTATTAAAAGCCGCCGGAGCAAAATCCTGCACAGTCGCTGTGCTTGCGCGCGTGTTAGACCATTCTGCATAATCGGGCAGCAGCCCTCGCTGACGCATTTTGAAGTTGCGAGATTCGAGTCCCGACAGGGACGGCAAGAATTGGCTCATGTCGCCGCTGAATGGCTGATGGCCTTGAATTCACCAGAACTTTTTTGACCAGATGCGTTCGTGACCAACAATTGGTTTCTTCGGTCAGCATCGGGTGGTATACTGGAGGACTCCGCGAGTTCAGGAATCAATTCGGCTGGTAACGGCCGGCCGCAATTCGATTCTCCCACAGGATATTCTGAAATGAGTCTCTCCCGCCGCACCTGCATCTTACTGGTGTTCTTCCCGCCTCTGATTTCCGCAGATCGATTACTGGGCGATCAGTCAGCGGTGCCGCGCCAGCCAGTCGCTGAGCTTCAGCCAGTGGCCGATGTTGTGACGACGAGTGTGTCCCCGATTCTGACAAAATACTGTGTGAGTTGCCATGGCACAAAGGATCAGCAGGCTTCACTGGATCTCAGTATCTTTACGGATGAATTGTCTGTCCTGAAGGAACGCAAACGCTGGGAAAACATCCAGCGGATGCTGCGGGCCTCAGAAATGCCCCCGAAAGATCAACCCCAGCCATTGCCCGAAGAAAAAGAAGTCCTGCTCCGGGTTATTAATGACGTGCTGAACAAAGTGGATTGTGGTCAGCAGGGAGATCCCGGACGAGTGACGATTCGTCGTCTGAACCGCGTCGAATACAACAACACCATCCGCGATTTAACGGGTGTGGATATTCAGCCCGCAGCCGATTTTCCCGCCGACGATATTGGTTATGGTTTCGATCACATCGGTGATGTTCTTTTCCTGCCACCGGTGCTGTTTGAAAAGTATTTTGCGGCTGCCGAAAAAATCACCGAAGTCGCCCTGCGTGAAGGGGAGATTACGAACGGCCCTGTGCGCCGATACCTGTCGCGGGAAATGACATGGACCGGGACCGGTGATGCACCGGAAAAAGGCAAGTATGGCCGGCAGCTTTCCATCGGTGGAGAACTGCAGACGGAGATTGAAACGGCTACCGACGCCGAATACGTCGCCAACGTGCGTGCGCTGGTGTTCCCTGGATGTCGCACGCCGTTTCAACTGGAATTGCGAATTGATGGCAATCCGGTCACGCTGCTGGATTACACAGAGATGAAGACGAAGACACATCCTGTGAGAATTCGTATTCCTGCCGGTAAGCGGGTCATCAGCGTGGCATTGGTGAAGGAGGGCGGTGAACCTGAAGAGCTTCCGGCCGACAAAAAGGAGGAGGCGATCAGGAATGGCATCGACCCCGGTGTTCCCGGATTTGTGTTCGAATATATCGACATGCAGGGCCCGATCGATGATTCGCCAACGCTGAGTGAACAGTTAATTCTCGTCAGTCATCCGATACCGGGCGGCGGCGGCGATGATGAGGCCACATGCGCTGATCGCATACTCAGTGAATTTGTGAGGCGTGCGTTTCGTCGCCCCGTCACTTCGGAGGACGTTTCACCCTTTGTTTCGCTGTATCAGCAGCGGCGGGCGGGCGGTGACAGCTACATCAGCAGTCTCAAAGTGGCGTTATCTGCGGTTCTGATTTCTCCGCAGTTTTTGTTTCGGATTGAAAGCGATTCGGTGGCTGCTGCATCTGGTCCGGCCTCAATCTCTGTTGCTGCAGAACCCGCAGAGGCAACCGAAGTCATACGGGATCTGACGGATTTCGAACTGGCGACACGATTGTCCTATTTCCTCTGGAGCAGCATGCCGGATGAAGAACTATTCGCTGCCGCTGATCGGAATGAATTGAGACATCCTGAGGTGCTGAACGCTCAGATCAGGCGTATGCTGGACGACCCAAAACGGCAGATGCTGGTCGAGAATTTTGCCGGCCAGTGGCTGCAGTTGAGAAACATGGACATCCTGAAACCGGACAGGGGAATCTACCCTCAGTTTGATGATTCTCTGCGGGTATCGATGAAGCGGGAGACCGAGGCCTTCTTCGAATATCTGATTCACGAAGACCGCAGCGTGCTGGAACTGCTTGATGCCGACTATACGTTCGCCAATGAACGGCTGGCAAAGCATTATGGTCTCACTGGCATTACGGGCGATATACTCCAGAAAGTCAGCCTTGGAAGTGATCAGCGCGGTGGCGTGCTGACGCATGGGTCTATCCTGACGGTTACCTCCAATCCGACTCGAACCTCACCCGTAAAACGCGGTAAGTGGATTCTGGAGAACATACTTGGCAGTCCACCACCGCCGCCGCCACCGATGGTGGATCCGCTGGATGAGAGCACGACAGCATCATCGAAGGCCTCCCTGCGGGAACGCATGGTACTTCATCGATCCAAAGCCGGATGTGCGTCCTGCCACGAGCGGATGGATCCGCTGGGCTTCGGTCTGGAGAATTTTGACGGGATCGGCGGTTGGCGAACGACCGATGGAGAATTTCCAATCGATGCCGCCGGAGACCTGCCTTCCGGTGAGTCATTCCAGACACCAAAGGAACTGCGAGGCATCCTGATGCAGCACCGGAATGAATTTGCCCGCTGTCTGGCAGAAAAAATGCTGACTTACGCCTTGGGACGTGGTCTGGAGTATTACGACAAGTGTGCAGTGGATAGAATAGCCGAGGCTCTTCAGAAGAACGAATATCGATTTTCCGCGCTGGTTCAGAGCATCGTGAGCAGCGAGCCATTCCGGCGCTGCCGTGTGACTAGAATCGAACCCGAAACAGATCCCCGACCTAAAGGTGAACCATGACATCTCGTCTGACCATTCCCCGTCGAAAAGTGCTTCAAGGTTTTGGTGCCTGTGTGGCCCTGCCATGGCTGGAAGGCATGATGGCTGGGGCAGCCCAGACAGCATCTGACGCAGCAACTGAAATGCCTCGTCGAGCTGCGTTTCTGTATGTTCCCAACGGTGTCAGCATGGATCATTGGCGCCCCAAAACGTCAGGCGACGATTTTGAGCTGACCACGACGCTGCAGCCGCTGGCTGAATTTCGCAACCAGATGATGGTGATCAGCGGCCTGACTCTGGACAAAGCTCGGGATCACGGTGACGGTGGAGGTGATCATGCGCGAGCACTGTCTGCGTTTCTGACCTGTTGTCAGCCGCGAAAAACCAGTGGTGCCGATATTCGCGTCGGTGTTTCTGTCGATCAGATTGCCGCATGGAAACTGGGTGATATGACACGTCTGCCATCGCTGGAAATCGGTTGCGATGCCGGCAACCAGGTCGGCAACTGTGATTCCGGTTACAGCTGCGCTTATTCCAACAATATCTCATGGCGGACGGAAAACACACCGCAGGCGAAGGAAGTCAATCCGCGACTGGTCTTCGAACGGCTGTTCCTTGACGAATCCGGCACCACCGCAAAAGATCGGGAAAAACGACTGGCACTGAAGAAAAGTATTCTCGACACGGTGCATGCGGATGCGAACCGGTTGAGTTCCCGGCTTGGGTTGTCGGATCAGCGCAAACTCGACGAGTATCTGACATCCGTCCGTGAACTGGAACAGCGTATTCAACGGTCTGAACAATTCAAGGACCAGAAGGTCAGTGTTCCCGACTATCCTGTGCCTGCTGGAATTCCAGATGACTACAAAGAACACCTGCAGGTCATGAGTGACATGCTGGTGCTGGCATTTCAGTCGGACACCACTCGAGTCAGCACATTTATCTTTGCCAACGAAGGCAGCAACCGCAGCTATCCATTCGTTGGTGTGTCTGAGGGACATCACGATCTTTCGCACCACCAAGATGAGGCGGAAAAAATCGCCAAGCTGGCAACCATTAACCTGTTCCATACTGAACGACTGGCTTATCTGCTGAATCGGCTCAAGTCTGTCACCGAAGGAAACGGCACGCTGCTCGACAACTGTATGATTGTGTACGGCAGCGGAATCAGTGACGGCAACAAGCACAATCACGAAGACCTTCCAATCCTGCTGTTTGGTAATGGAGGCGGTACGATTCGTTCAGGACGTCACGTTTGCTATCCGAACGAAACTCCTTTAGCCAATCTTTACCTGTCAATGCTCGAACGTCTGGGAGTGCCCACCGAAAAACTGGGTGACAGCAGCGGTAAACTGGTTGATCTGACCTGAGCGAAATTTTGTCAAGAGACGAGACACCGTCTGATATCGAGAATCAGGCAATCGAAAAATTGCTGACCCTACTGGATTTTATGTGAACCTCAGGGCAATTGGACATAGAATCCTGTCGAGTCAGGAAAATTGATAAGTTACGGGCGGAGTAAGGACCGACCAGGAAATAACGAGCCGTCAGTTTAACCCGCTACCGCAGGTTTTGAAGTTGCGCAATTTTGGAAGCATGAGGAAAACTGGTGTTGCAGAAAAAGCGCGAGTCCACTTCGATAACCGGATCTGTTGAATATCACCAGCCAGCGGATCTGATTCGCGGTCTGGAACTGCCGGAAGATGCAGAGGTGATTGTACTGGGCGACACTGCGTACGACGCCGCAGTCGTTCATCAGGCCAGTGAAGACCGAGTTTATACATGGATCGTACCGCCGAATCATGCTTGTTTTTTAACAGGAGGAAACAGAGAACTCACAGGGCAGCTGTTGAGTTGTTGTTCAACTCTGTTTCCTCCTGTTCAACTCGGAACGCCGGGCAACATTTCCGAAAGTGGTGGCGGCGATGCAACATGTTGCCAGAAATTCCAAAAAATCGGGGATTCGCCTAGTCAGTGTCTGTCCTCAAATGTGATTGAGCATACGAAAAGCTGGACAATCGGGAAAAAGGCTCCGCGAAGATGAGATGGGAAACCGTAGAGTTGATTGCAAAGGTCAGCAAAACGGAATTTCTTCAGTCAAATCTTCGAGGAGCCAAGGATG